>JAPULF010000073.1 GCA_027295245.1 Planctomycetota bacterium | reverse complement strand
CGACATTTTGCCCGGTGGCGGTGACACCGCCGTGTAAACACCGGCAGAAGAGCCATCGGTGCCGCCGAGTGGCAGCCGCTACAATAGCCTCGTATGAACCCCCCCGTCCGTTCGCTGACGCTGCGCGGCATGACCTGGCGGAATCTCTATCGCCAGAAGGTCCGGACGTGCCTGACGGCCCTCGGCGTGTCGGTGGGCGTGGTGGCGATCGTGGCGTTCACGTCGATCGTCCGCGGGCTGTGGCAGGCGGTCAACGCCTCCATCAAGCTCGACGGCGGCGAGATGATCGTGTTTCAGGCCGGCATCGCCGGGGACTTCCTCAGCATCCTCGATGAAGACGAGACAAAGGCAAAGCTCCTCGCCGATCCGGCCGTCGAAAAGGCGACCGGAGCCCTCGGGCATTTCGCGCGGCTCAAGAATATGGCATTCACGATCGTCATCGGCATGCACGTCGAAGACATCGAACTGTTCCGCCGGCATCTAACGGACGGTCGCGTCATGCAGCGCGAAGACGAAGTGCTCCTCGGATACCTGGTCGCGAAGTCGGCGAAGAAGAAGGTCGGCGATGAGATCGAGGTGTACGGCCGGACCTTCCGCGTATCCGGGATCTTCCGAAACGAGGTGGTCTTCCACAACGGGGCCTTGGTCATGTCGTTGCCGCTCTTGCAGACCCTGACCCAGCGCGAAGGCAAGGTAACCCTGTTTCAACTTCGGCTGCGGCCCGGCGAAGACACGGACGAAGTGATGGATCGCATCGAGGGCAAACACCCCGACCTGGCGCTGGTCGCCAACGCATCGCAATACAACAAGGTAGACATTGGCATGGATGCCACGCGATCGGCGGTGTGGGCCGTCGGTTTCATGGCGATCGTCATCGGGGCCGTCATCGTGACCAATACCATGTGGATGTCGGTCCACGAACGCACCCGCGAGATCGGCGTGCTGCGGGCACTCGGCTGGTCGAAGCGCGGGATCATGGGCATGATCCTGATCGAGTCCGCCGGCGTCGGCATGGTGGCGTGCGTCGTGGGTTGCGTGTTCGGCGTCGGGCTGGCGGAATTGACGACGCACATGCCGATGATGAATCAGTTCGTATCGCCGACCTACGATGCGGTACCATTTCTGCTCGCATTTGCCGTCGCGCTGCTGTTGAGCCTGCTGGGCGGCGCCGCCCCCGCCTGGAGGGCGGCCCGAATCTCGCCCGTCGAGGCCTTGCGGTACGAGTAGACGATTCATTCGGACTCTTGCCGCATTCTGATTTTCCGCGGTACTCAAACGCGTTTCGCGCCGCCAGGGCATCTCATCCACAAGGGATGACGCTACGGTCTGCGCATTCCTGTATAATATTCGCCCGCGAGCACGGCTGATTCCGCTGTCTGTCTAAAGGAGGAGGAACAGGTGTTGTTTCGAATTCCCGCGCGTCTGATCTTGCTGTCCGTTTTCTTATCGACCGGGCCTCTGGCTGCCGGGGCGGATGATCTGAATCCGTCGTCCGGCCGCAACCGGGCAAAGGCCGAAGCCGACTTGCGACCCCATGCCGGCATGTTGCGATTTCCCGATGTCGGCTCGTCGCAGATTGTGTTCGTCTATGCGAACGACCTTTGGCTCGTCTCGCGCAAGGGAGGAGTTGCCACCCCGTTGGCCGGCCCGCCCGGCCAGGAACTGTTCCCGCGGTTCAGCCAAGACAACGCCACGATCGCATTCGTCGGCAACTACGAGGGTGATCGCGATCTCTACACCATATCGACCGGCGGAGGAATCGCGTTTCGCGTGACCTATCATCCCGCGAACGAGACCCTGTGCGACTGGACGCCGGACGGCCGCCTGATGTACTCGACGAACGGGTTCGCGGGCCTCCGGAGACAAACACAGTTGTATACCGCGTCGCCGGACGGCGGGCTGCCGTCCAAGCTCCCGGTGCCGTACGGCGCCAACGGCGCCATCAGCCCAGACGGCAAATGGTTGGCATACACGCCGCACAGCCGGGACTTTCGAACCTGGAAGCGCTATCGCGGCGGCATGGCCACGGACATCTGGTTGTTCAACCTCGAGTCGCGACAGTCCAGGAAGATCACCGACTGGGAAGGCACCGACACGCAACCGATGTGGCACGGGAAGACGGTCTACTACCTGTCCGATGCGGGACCGAGCCATCGGTTGAATATCTGGTCGTTCGACACGGAGGCCGGCACACGCCGTCAAATCACCGATTTCAAGGATTTCGACGTCAAATGGCCGTCCGTCGGACCCGGACCCGACGGTCGGGGTGAAATCGTGTTTCAGAACGGCTCCGCCCTGTACCTGCTCGACTTGGCGACGCGTCGATCGACGCCGGTCGAGATACAAATCCCCGGCGACCGACCCAAGATTCGGCGGCGGGCCGCAGACGCGTCCAAGCTGATCGCCAACTGGAACGTTTCGTCGACCGGCAAGCGGGCGGTGTTCGAGGCCCGCGGCGATATCTGGACCGTGCCCGCCAAGGAGGGTTCGCCGCGAAACCTGACCCGCACGTCCGGCGTCGCGGAGCGCGACCCGGCGTGGAGCCCGGACGGCCGTTGGATCGCGTATCTTTCGGATGCCTCCGGAGAGTATGAACTGTACATCCGTCAATCGGACGGCAAGGGCGAAGCGCGACAGTTGACGCAGGACGGAGCGGTCTTTCGTTACAACCCGACGTGGTCGCCGGACTCGAAACACATTGCATTCGCCGACATGTCCGGGGCGCTCTTCGTTCTGACGGTCGAGACGGGCGCAACCAGTCAAGTGGACACCGATCCCTGGGGCAACGTGCCGAACCCGCGATGGTCCCACGATTCCCGTTGGATCGCGTATACGAAGAACGGTGATAATCGCAATTCGGCGGTCTGGTTGTTCGAACTCGAGAGCGGCGAGAGGCATCAGGTCACCAGCGGCGTGTTCAACGACTCGTGGCCGACGTTCGATCGGGACGGGGATTTTTTGTACTTCGCAAGCAATCGTGATTTCTCGTCGCCGATGTACGAAGACGTCGGGACAACCTTCATCTATGCCGACACGGACATCCTGATCACCGTTCCGTTGCGCGACGACGTGGCCTCGCCGCTGGCGCCGAAAAGCGATGAGGAGAAATGGGGCGACGAAAAAGAAGAGAACGGGGACGACGAGGAAAACGGGGAGGACAAGAAGGACGACGACGAAAACGGCGAATCCAAGGACGAGGCGTCCGACGACGAGAAGGATGACGACGACGAAAAGGACAAGAAGAAGAAGAAGGAAATCGAGCCGTTGGAGATCGACATCGACGGATTCGAGTCCAGGGCGGTTCAACTGCCGATGTCCAAGGGCAGCTTCTACAACCTGGCCGTCAATGACAAGGGGCATTTGATTTACGTTCGCGGGCCCGCCCGAGGGTCGGACCAGAAGCCGTCGATCAGGATCTACGACCCCGAGGCCGAGAAGGAAGAGGACAAAGAAGAAAAGACCGTCCTGGAAAAATCAGGGGCCTTCGCCATCACGTCGGACGGCGAGAAACTCATGGTAAGCAAGGACGGCGGCGGTTATGCCATCGTCGACGCCGCGGCCGAACAGAAGGCCGACGAGACAGTCCCGCTCGGCGGCATGACGACCTACATCGAGCCCCGCGAGGAATGGCGGCAGATTTTCAACGAGGCCTGGCGGATACATCGCGATTTTTTCTATGTGTCGAATATGCACGGCGTAGACTGGCCCGCGATGCGAGATCATTATGCCTTGATGCTCGACGACTGCGTGTCGCGGGCGGACGTGACCTACGTCATCGGCGAGATGATCTCCGAACTCAACGTCGGGCACGCCTACGTCCGCGGCGCCGGCGACGTGGAGCCCGAACCGCGCGTGTCCACGGGCATGCTGGGGTGCGACTTCGAACTTCGGGAAGGCGCCTATCGAATCGTCCGGATCTACCAGGGCGCTCCCTGGGACTTGGACGCCCGCGGGCCGCTGAGCCAGCCCGGCACGGACGTGAAGGAGGGCGATTACCTGCTCGCGGTCAACGGTGTGCCGCTGGATACGACCCGCGACCCCTGGGCCGCGTTCCAAGGACTGGCGAACAGCGTGATCACGTTGACCGTCAGTGATGAGCCGGTCACGGGTGAAGCGGCCCGTGATGTCGTGGTCAAGACCACCGGCAGCGAATCGACGTTTCGCTATCGGGCCTGGATCGAAAAGAACCGGACGCACGTCGAACAGCGGACGGACGGTCGAGTGGGGTATATCTATGTACCGAACACGGGACGTCAGGGACAGAACGAACTTGTGCGCCAGTTCTTCGGACAAATCGACAAGGCGGCCCTGATCATCGATGAACGCTGGAACGGCGGCGGCCAGATTCCAACGCGCTTCATCGAACTGTTGAACCGACCCATCACCAACTATTGGGCCCGCCGTCACGGCAAGGACTGGCCCTGGCCGCCGGACGCCCACCAGGGTCCGAAGTGCATGTTGATCAACGGGCTGGCCGGCTCCGGCGGCGACGCATTTCCGGCGTATTTCCGACAGGCGGGTCTCGGCAAGCTGATCGGCATGCGAACCTGGGGCGGGCTGGTCGGCCTCTCCGGCAACCCCCGCTTCATTGACGGCGGCAGCACCTCCGCACCGACATTCGGTTATTACCAAAAGGACGGCACCTGGGGCATCGAGGGCCACGGGGTCGATCCCGACATCAAGGTGATCGACGACCCGGCAAAAATGATAGACGGTAGAGACCCGCAACTCGACGCCGCCATCGAACACATTCTCGCGGAGTTGAATCGCGACCCGTACAAGCCTCCGGCCCGGCCGAGTCCGCCGGATCGCAGCGCGATGGGCATCCGCGACGAGGACAAATAGGCGCGGAGAGGCTCGTTGCCTAATTGATGCCGCAACATCGTAACTGCACCGATCCCGGCGCGCTGAGGCTCCCGGGATTCCTCTCTATGCACCTGCTCAACGGCTCGGCGCGCCCGCCCAACGGGTGCCTGCCGGCGATTCCGCACTGCAAAGGCTTCGCCTCGGGAAAACCCCAGTGCGCATGCATGCTCGCTTGTCGGTACGATGCTTGGGTCAATTCTGGTTGGGGTCGTAGTCAAGTCGGCATGATTTCGTTGCGAGCTGCGCGGCTCCCCCGGCGTTCGGTGGAACCCGCCGCAGCGACTATCTATTGTGCAGGGGTCGAAGGAGGATCGGATATGACTAAATGCATGACCCAGGTATTCGTGGTTGTGGCCCTTGTGTCGGGCATCGCACTTTTGGTGGCGACACCGCCCGCCCGGGCCGGGTTTCCATTCCCGCGCCCACAGGCGAGCGTCATTGCGGGTGAGGTTCTCGATACGAACGGCGATCCTGTGGAAGGCATCACCGTCACGCTCGTGAGAAACGGGCCGGGCGGTGGAACCCAAACAACGACGACCGACGAGGACGGGTTCTTCGTCTTCAAAAACCTGTCCCCCGGTAGTTACACGGTCTCGGTCTGCGGCGGCGTTGGCGAGGGAAGCTCGATTACGGTGTCCCTCGCCGGCCCAGACTACTTCGTGACGCTGACGGCGGGCTGCGCCTAGTGTAGTCCGGCCGCGCGTTGCGCGAGTTTCATCGGCGATACCCGCGGGCTCCCGGTTGCAAGGGCGCCGCCTCCGTCCGGTCCGGTCAAGTTTGCAGGGGAGTATCAGCGTTGCGACCGGGACAGGCGGCGCCGCCGGCATAGAGCTGCCCGCGGATTCGCCGGCCCCCGGGGCCGAGGCGACGAAGTCCGAATCAGTGGAGGGTTCGGACCCCGTCATGTTCGGCCGGGACGAAACGAAGCGGATCATTCGGGAGACAATTCGCCACACTCCGACAAGATCGCCGGCGTTCGGGTTTGCGAGTGCCGATCGGCGGGATGCCTGAAATCTCACCCGTCCAAAAGGGACGCGCGCGTGGGCAGTCTTATTGGCCAGTCGATCGTCCGCTGGCCACCCCTTGCTTATCCCGATGTGCATCGGGAGGGCTCTGAAATGCTACGCTCGGGGCTCTGTCAAGGGCGGTTCCATCCTTGCAGAATTCGTGCTAAATGTTGCACGAGGCGCGGCCTCGCTTCTCCAGGTATTGCTGGTGGTATTCTTCGGCGCGGTGAAACCTCGGCGCGGGCGCGATTTCCGTCGCGATTCTCCCGGCGAAGCGGGCCGTGTTGAGGCGGTCTTTGGATGCCTTGGCTGCGGCTTCCTGTTCGGCATCGTGATAGAAGATCACGGAGCGG
>JAPULF010000072.1 GCA_027295245.1 Planctomycetota bacterium | reverse complement strand
TGCCATCGACGATCGCCAAATCGGCAACTCGGTCCAGGGCCTGTGCCGGGTCAATGACACGGCCACCTTTAATATGCAGATGTCGGGTCGTGGCGTCGATCTCACTACGATTGAGGCTTGAAATGACAGTCCCTCCCGAAGGTACAGCCGCTCATGGCCGCCCGCGACAGTCTAAACGATCTCGGTTGGCGCGGCGTCGATCGATTCGGTACAATCTTTAGCGCTTGTGCCTGAACCCGCGAGCGTGGTGGGAGACCGGATATGGCGTTACGTCGCGAACGATTATTCTGCGAGGATCCCGCTCACTTCACAGCCCCGTCGCGGCGGGAGTTCATGCGGATCGGGTTTATCGCGGGCCTGGGCCTGTCGCTGGGCGATTACCTGAGCATTCAGACGGCCTTGGCGGGGGAAGCGTCCCCTGCGGCCGCAACGCCGGCGGCCGATGCCGTGATATACATTTTCATGCAGGGGGGCATGAGCCACTTCGAGACTTTCGACCCCAAGCCCTACGCACCGATCGAGTATCGAGGTCAGTTGGGGTCCGTCAAGACCAACACCGGCGAGGCTCTGGGCGGGCTCATGAAGCAGACTGCCACGGTCGCCGACAAGATCGCGGTCATCCGCTCGATGACGCACACCGAAGCGGCCCACGAACGGGGCACCCACAACATGCTGACGGGATACGCACCGAGCCCGGTGATTACCTATCCGAGCATGGGTAGCGTGGTGGCCCATGAATACGGTTCGCGCAACAACCTCCCGCCCTATTGCTGTGTCCCGAATGCCAATGATCCCTATCTGGGATCCGGTTACCTCTCCAGCGCCTACGGACCCTTCAGCGTGGGCGGCGAACCGAACGACAAGAACTTCCGCGTTCGCGACTTGAATTTGCCGGAGGGCGTGGACGCCGAGCGAATGGCCGGCAGGCGAAGCCTCCGCCAAACCGTCGACGCGCACTTCGCGAGCCTTGAAAAAAGCGACGGCCTCGACGCCATGGACGCGTTTTATGAGCGGGCCTATTCGTTGATCAGCTCGGTGGAGGCCCGGGCGGCATTCGACATCAACGCCGAACCGGACGCGATCCGCAATGAATACGGCCGCACCGGAATCGGGCAACGCCTGCTGCTGGCCCGTCGCCTGGTGGAGGCCGGCGTGCGATTTGTCACGGTGATGGAAGGCGGCTGGGACATGCACCAGCGGATTGACAGGAGCATGCGCGGCTCGCTTCCGCGACTGGATCAGGCGTACGCGGCGTTGATCCGGGACCTGGATCGGCGTGGACTGCTTGCCCGAACCGTCGTCGCGCTGACGACCGAATTCGGCCGCACCCCGAAGCTCAATAAAGACCACGGTCGCGACCACTGGCCCAAGGTGTTCAGCATCGCGCTCGCGGGCGGCGGAATCAAGGGCGGCGTCATCCACGGTTCGTCCGACGCCCTGGGAACCGAGCCCGACACCGCGGCCGTGGGGCCCGCCGACATGTCGGCGACCATATTCAACCGGCTCGGCATTCCGCCCGAAAAGAAGCTGATCGCTCCCGGTCCGCGCCCGATCGACATCGTGCGCAACGGGAGCGTCATTACAGATCTGATTTGAATGCTCCGAGCCATTAATCCGCCAACCCCGTTTCCCGACCGTATGTTCGGCACGGTCGTTGCGTTGACGCTCGGCGTTTTCGCCGGGCCCGTCCTCGTTGAGGCTTCGCCCGATCTTAGACAGATCAGGCCGCGCGGCGGCGGCCGCGGCACCGAGGTCGTCGTCGATCTGACCGGCACTCGCCTCGGGGCTGTCCAGGAAGTCCTGTATCACGAGCCCGGCATCACGACCAAGGCACTCGAGCAAGTCAACGACAAACACGTCAAGGCGACGCTTACAATCTCCCCGGATTGCGGGCTGGGTCCGCACGCCCTACGCATCCGCACGGCCGTCGGACTGAGTCAGTTGTGCGTATTTCACGTGGGCGCCCTAACGGAGATAGCCGAGCCGGAGCCGAATGGCGATCGGTCGAAAGCGCCCAAGATCGCGTTGGAGACGACCGTTAACGGTACGATTGCCCTCGAAGACGTCGACTATTTCGCGATCGATCTGGCGGCCGGCACTCGCGTGAATATAGAGATCGAGGCGGTTCGTTTGGGTGGGCCGCTGTTCGATCCCCGAATCGCCCTGTTGGACGAAACCGGCCGCGAGTTGGTTTTTGCGGATGACACCTGCCTGGTTCGACAGGACGCGGTTGTTTCATTCAAGCCCGAAACGGCGGGAACGTACACGGTCGAAGTTCGCGAAACGGCATTCGGCGGCGGGGGCAACTACCACTACCGCTTGCACGTCGGTACGTTTCCACGTCCGCTTGCGGTGCTCCCGCCGGGCGGTCGGGCGGGTGAAAGCGTCGATGTCACGTGGCTCGGAGATACCGAACTCGGCGTCGAATCGATCAAGCTGCCCGAAAGGGCCGATTGGCCGTTCGCACTTTTCGCGAAGACCGACGCGGGTACGGCCCCTTCGGCGGTCCCGTTTCGTCTGACCGATTTTCCCAACGTGATGGACGCCGAATCCAATACGACGATCGCCAAGTCGATCGAATTTTCCCCGCCCGCGGCCCTCAACGGCGTCATCCAGAAGCCGGGCGACACCGACTGGTTTCGGTTCGAGGGAAAGAAAGACCAGACGTGGGATATTCGCGTGTGGGCCAGGCGTCTGCGTTCCCCGCTGGATGCGGTCATCAACGTCTGGCCGCTCAGTCGAACCAAGCCGGGCGAACCGTTCAAACTCGGTAAGCACTTGTCCGGCAACGACGACAACGGAGGCGGGCCCGACAGCTTCGTGCGAGTGAAGCTGCCGGCCGACGGTCAATACGGGCTGCGTATCCGCGATCATCTGAACCGCGGCGGGCCGCTGTTTACCTATCGGGTCGAAGTCACGCCGGTGCAACCCAGGCTGACACTGGGACTCTACCCGGCCGACCAACCGGTTCGGCGCTCGATCCCGCAAGGCGGCCGGAGCGCGGTATTACTCTCGGCGCGGCGAACGGATTTCGGAGGACCGCTGAAAATCAACGTGGACGATCTGCCGGCCGGCGTAACCGTGCAGACTCCGGACATGCCCGGCTCCACGAGCTTGATTCCGATTCTGCTCATCGCCGCGGCCGATGCGCCGCTCGCCGGATCTCTCGCAAATGTCACGGGACGGCACTCCGATCCGAAACGAAGTATCGAAGGGAGTCTGGAACAGGAAGTTGTGACCGTCTATGGCCAAAACAAGACGGTGTTCGCCACGCACCGCGTGACACGCTTGCCGGTGGCGGTGACGAACAAGGCCCCGTTTGTGGTCGAGATCGTGCAGCCGGGCGTTCCGATCGTCCGCAACGGCAACATGCGACTGAAGGTGCGGTGTACGCGCGAAGGCGGGTTCGACCAGCCCATCGCGCTGCGAATGCTGTGGAACCCGCCGGGAATCGGGAGCGGCAACGCGACGATACCCAAGGGCGCGAGCGAGGCGGTTCTGCACCTGAACGCGAACGGCCGGGCCGGCATCGACAGGTGGCCGATCGTAGTCGTGGGATCGGCAGGGGTGGGGGGAGACACGATCGAGGTAAGTTCACAACTGGCGTCGCTGGAGGTCACCGATGCGTGGGTCGCGTTCGGACTTCAGCGGGCCCGCGTTGAAATAGGCAAGAGCACCGAATTGAAGGTGAGCGTTGTTCAGAAGCGGGCGTTCGAAGGCCCGGCCAAGGTCGAGTTGCTGGGTTTGCCGCGCAACACCAAGACACAGGCACTGGAGATCACCAAGGAATCGGCCGAACTGGTCTTTGCGATCGAAACGGAGGCGAGCGCCCCTCCGGGAAGGCATCGTGGCCTGTTCGTCCGGGCCACCATCTTGGAAGGCGGCGAGCCGATCGTACACCGGGCCGGGGGCGGCCAGTTGATGATCGACAAGCCGTTGCCGGCTAAGCCTGCCCAGGAGAAAAAGCCCAAGCCGAAACGGAGGCGGCGCCGACGGGCAAAACAAGACGTCGCCCAGGCAACCAAGACACAAGCGGAGACCGTGCAGTGAATACAACGTGTCCGCTTGCCAATCCGACCGGCACGAAATCGATGGGAAAAACCGTCCCGACGGCGCGGGAGACGTCTGATGGGGCGCATCGGCGTCTCGCCGGTGCGTTGTGGGTTGTTGTCGCGACCGTGCTATCGGCTTCGACCCTCTCATTCGCGGACAGTCCATCAACCGATCAGGCCGTCGAATCTCTTGCGATATTTCCGGCACGAATACAACTCGATTCGGCAACGGATCGCCAGCAGGTC
>JAPULF010000071.1 GCA_027295245.1 Planctomycetota bacterium | reverse complement strand
AAGGCTGGAGAGATCGCGAATCCGGCCGTGGGCGCGGTGCGCGGTCCACCGCCGCAGACCTCCCCGCGGCGAATCCAGAACGAAGACGGACCGCGACGTGGACGCATCGTCGGATACAAGCAGGTTTCTCCATTGAAGGTCTACGTGAAAGAAGCCCGCGCCGTGCATCCGCGCCACGATCCCGGAAACCTCCCTCAGCAACCACGTGCGCTGCGGATCGCGACTCGAACACGCGGCGCTCGGCCATCGCGTCTTGAACAATACATCGAGGGTCGTCTCCGCCGGCACGCCGCGCGTCAGGATGAACGCATCAAGAAGACGCCACCCGCGACGCCGGCTGCCGAACGCAACCACGTCGGGTACGAGAATCCCGCAGCGCTCTCGCAAGAGCCGGTAGTTCCGGGCCTCCACCGCGCCCTTGTCCGCGCGCCATCGATGCCGCCAACGACTGCCGCGATACTCGTACGCCTTGAGATAGTAATCTTCGCAGTCCCTTCCCGGCCCGAGGCGGATCCGTCGTGTCCGGGTGGTCCCGCTGCCACCGACCACGTCGTGATGTTCGCGTCGAACGAAATCCTCGTAGCCCCGAAATCCGGCGGCGGCGAGCACGGGTCGCATGTCGGACTCCACAAGGGTCAATCGCGTTCCCATCGGCATACGGACCACGCCCGCGCCATTCATGACTGCGCGCCCGCCGACTCCCAGATCGGTGGATTGAAAACCGACCCCCGAGCCAGCCGGCGAAGCTCCGACTCCCGCAGCGAAGTCGAATGACGTTGCACCTCGCGCAGCCAGCGACGATCCTCGGCCCGCAGCCGGTCGGTTTCCAAATAGGCCTGCAGAAAGCGCAGTTGCTCCGCCTTCGTGCAAAACTCCGGCGCCAACACGCCCATCGCGGCGATATCCCTGACAATGCTGTCCTGCCGCCACTGCTGCATCCGGATCCGCTTCCCCACCGATGCGTCGAGAAAATGAAACTCGAATAGCCCGTCGGGAAGCGAGCGGATCAGGACGTTCCGCCAAAACAGGTCTCGATGAACGAAACCCGACTCGTGCATGCGACGAATCTGCCGCGCCAGCGACGTAAGAATCTCGCGCCGAACACGGATGGCCTTGGGACCGTGACACCGATGGCTGAACACACGAATGAACGACGAAAGAGACATCGCGTCGGGAACCGCCTCGGTGATCAAGAAGCAGCTTCGCAAGAAGTGGGCCACGCGTCGTTCGCCGAATGCAATCGGTCGAACCGCGTGAATTCCGAGCTGCCGCATGAGCAGCAGCGTGCGATATTCGTTTCTCGCCCGGCTGGCCTTGAAAAACGTGCCTCGAAAGAACCCGCGAAACCGCTGCCGCCACCGAGGAAAGTGATAACGCTTGATATAGACCGACGAGCTGCCCTTGGGCATGCGGCACCAAATCGTGTCGCTCGAGCGGCTCCAGGCCGCCAATCGGTCGCCGGTGCAGGCCAGCACCGCGGACACCTTGTCGAGCTTGGCGCGCCGCAATTGCGCACGAAACGGTTGGTCGATCGTCAGCCGGTCCGAAAACAACATCTTCGATTAACCCAAACGGCCCCGCCGCGTCCAAGTGTCTGTCACAAGAGGCGACCGGCTCCGAGCCGGACGGCCCTCACAATATCAAGAACCGCGATCCGCGACGTGCCGGTTCCCTTTTTCCACGGCCTGCTAGCCGGGTAGCTTCGCGGACGCCGAACGGGCAGCAAGTATCTCCTCCACCGCCCCGAATACCATGTCCGGTTCAAGCTGCCGCATGCAATGATGGTGCTTCAGCGGGCACACCCGTTTCATGCACGGCTGGCATTCCAAATCCAGGCGAACGATTCGCTCCTTGGCGAATCGAGTGTCGGTCCACGCGGGATCGCTCGATCCGAAAACCGTCACGACGGGTGTGTCAAATGCCGCCGCGAAGTGCCGCGGGCCCGTGTCGTTCGTGATCAACACATCCGCCCGACGAATCAGGGCCTTCAGCGGGCCCAAACCCAGCGGCGGATCAATGAAAATCTCGATCGGCTCCCGGGCCGCGGTCGCCAGTCGATCCGCAATCTCCCGTTCCGCGGGCACCGTCGAAGCGACGACTCGAGCGCCGAATCGATTGACTAACTGATCCGAAAGGGCCGCGTAGAATTCCGGCGGCCAGCACTTGGCCGCCCCGAAATTCGCCCCCGGATTAAGAACCACAAGCGGCCGCGATTCACCCGCCGGTCCAACACGCCGATCGATGGCCGCTTCGTCGGCCTCATCGGTGGTCAACTCCAGCCGATCTTCGAGGTCGTCGCACGAAACATATCGCGCCAGTTCCGCATAGTAGTCCAGCGCCGGCACCGGCACGTATCGGCCTCCGGCCCGTTTCGGGATAAGACGGTCCGTCAGCAGCCACGACCGCCCGTCTCGCGCATATCCGACACGACGCTTGGCGCCGGAAAGCCGTGCAACCCACCCGGATCGAAACGAGTTCAAGAATAGCAACGCTAGATCGAACTTCTCCCGCCGAAGCCTGCGAATCAGGCTGCCGTATCCCCCGCCCGATCCACCTCGCCGGGACGGCCAAAAGAGCGTTTCGTCGGCGAACCCGGTGCCGTCCAGCACCGCCGCCGCATAGGGTCGGATGAGATGAACGATTCGGGCATCGTCGAAGCGACGCCGAACGGCCCGCAACGCCGGCGTGGCCATCGCCACGTCGCCGACCCAATTGGGCACGAACACGAGTATGCGCGAGGGTTCGTTTTTGTCGTCGGCTCTCACAAGCACAGTCTAATACGGACTTTGCGCGGCGACAACGTGCCGGCGTGACGCCACGAAGGCCGACCACCGCCCGGCTGGACAATTAATTGCACTGTCACTACATTAGTGGCCCGTCCGGCGGAAGATCGGCGTCTTAAGTCTTCTGAAGTTGCTTCAAACGAGGAGTTGCGTTGCATGGGACTTATGAAAGACAAAAAAGGCGTCATCCTGGGAGTGGCGAACGACCACAGTCTTGCCTGGTTCATCGCCCACCGCCTCCACCAGGAAGGCGCCGAACTGGCCTTCAATCACTTCCCCGGTGAAAAGATGGAACGTCGCGTCCGCAAACTCGCCGAGCCCATCGGCGCCAAGCTCATCGCCCCCTGCAACGTCAGCAGTGACGACGAAGTCGAGACCTTCATGAATCGGGTCGGCGACACCTTCGGACAGATCGACTTCCTCGTTCACGCCGTCGCATTCGCCCAGCGAGAGTGCCTGACCAATCGCTTTTGGGAGACCAAGCGAGACCACTTCAAGGAGGCGATGGACATAAGCTGCTACTCGTTGATCTCCGCCTGCCAGAAGGGCTTCAATCTCTTTCGAGAAGGCTCGGCCGTCCTGACCCTGAGCTATCTCGGGGCCGCCAGGTTCGTCCCGGGCTACAACATCATGGGCGTTTGCAAGGCCGCACTCGAAAGCACCGTTCGCTATCTCTCCGCCGACCTCGGCGACCTCCTTCGCGTCCGCGTCAATGCAATCAGCGCCGGACCGTGTCGAACGCTCAGCTCGGCCGGAATCAGCGGCTTCGATAAGATCATCGAGCACTACCCCACGAAATCCCCGCTCCGCCGAAACATCGACGCCGATGAGGTCGGCAAGGCCGGGCTCTATCTTTGCAGCGAGTTGTCCAGCGGCGTGACCGGCGAAATCCACTACGTCGACGCCGGGTACAACATGGTCGGATGGTAACGCCGTACGACCGGGTCAGGAACACTCGGCAAACTCCATCGCCGCGCAGGTCACACAATTCTCCACCTCGGCCGTCACGGCCTGATGATAGCGGAGCAGTTTCGGCTGCGCCCGGCCGAGAAGCGCCGTCGAGAGCGTGAAGATACACCCCACGCTGCAGATATGGGTCGCGTTGGCCGTGCCCGAGACGCACGCCAGGAATGAATCCGGTTCCGACGCTTCAATCCGGGAGAGGGCTCCACGGTCGGATGATTCGACCCTCGCGAGACTCTCGGCGTCCAAGTCTCGCTCATCCTGAAAGTACCGCCCGACGTGGCTCAAGTCCGCCCCCGCGATCAAACAGATCGACGGATCATCATCCAGCGCCTCGCGAAGCGCTTCGGCGAAGCGGCGCAGATGGTTCTCGCGTCCGTTCCCGTTTCCCTTCCGGGCGTCCGCGCACGGATCGGGGCAGAGAAACGGCACGATTTCGAACGACCGATCCCCCAGAACGTGCTTCAGCAGCACGACCTGCAACTCCACCGAATGCTCCCGGGCATGATCAAACTCCCCTTCGCGCAGATCGGCCCCGCATCGGTCCTCCAGCCGGGCGAGCAGGTCCCGGTCGCAGGGCACCGTTCCGAACGGCGTCGCAAAGTCCTTGCGCGTGCCCACGATCGACGACGCCAGGCCGAAGTGATTCGTACCGAGAATCACAAAGCGCGTGGCATCCGAACGACGGGCCAGGTCGCCGTAGGCCGACGAGTAGCACGGTCCCCCCCGCGGATAATCGAGATGCGGCGCGACGATGCCCAGGATTCGAGCATCCGGCGTCGATTCCCGTTGTCGAGGGGCGTCGAGCAGAGCGTTCAGGAACGGGCCCAACTCCCCGATGGGAGCACCGAGCGAGGATTCGTCGTTCAGCTTTCGAACGGGCCCTTCGCGGTATTGTCGCGTCAACTCCGCAACGTGCCTGTCAAACGACGGGCCTTCGAGAAACCCGACTTCGTCAAATTGACCAATCAGTCGCTCGAGATCGTCCGAGTAGAGCATGCGACCGAACCGCCGCATGAACTCCGCCTGAATATCCGCCCGCGACCGATGACCGTCCAGGCCCGACAACACCACGGCCAGCGGCCCCGAGACCGAAAGAATGTGCTTCGATAATCCGGATGGATCCAGAAGATCGCAGCCTCCGGGAATTCGAGTCGACGCCCTGAACTCGATCGGGCGCAGTTTCGGGAAGTCGCCGGATTCGGTCATGCGATCATTCTAAGCGATTCGAATCGCCGGAGAAAAACCGCCCCAATCTTTT
>JAPULF010000070.1 GCA_027295245.1 Planctomycetota bacterium | reverse complement strand
CCGTCGACGAATACGATTTCGGTGCCGCCGCCCATCTTGGGGGTACGGCGTACGGCGTCTTCGATGTTGCCCCGTTCGTTACGCGTCGGAATGATGACGCTTACCTTGGGCGATCGGAGATCAACCCGGGGGCAGACCGGCTTTGCGATCAGCAATTGAACCAAGCCGCAGTGATACCACGGCCAGCATCGAACCAACATGCGATTCAACACCGCGCTCAGAACCGGTATCGGCAGGGGCATGAGCACCTCGCCGGACGCGCGAATCACATCGAGGCCGGAAAGGAACGCCAGATTTCGCAAGTCCTGAATGGACAGCCAGTTCTGCTTTTCGACCGGACGGCGCATGCCCAAACGCGTCGCCAACCGCAAGAGCGGCTCCCACAGGGCATTATGATAGGCGATGATCACGCGCGTATCGGGACGGCATGCCGCGCGAATCGCACGAAAAACGTGTTGCACGTCCTTTGCGTCTCCCAATACGGTCGAGATGATCACGAAATCAAACGTCCGACCTCCCAAATCGAAGGATTCCGGATGGGCGTGCTCGAAGGTCAGCTCGGGGTGACGTCTCCGGGCGGCTTCGACGATCTGCAGGCGCGAGTCGATGCCCACGCCTTGGGACGGCTTCAGCAATGCCAAGAGGTCGCCCAACTGGCTGCCGATCTCGAGGATCGTATGACCCTCCGGGACGTGCGCTCGAAATAGATCAAAGAGTTGCCGCGTATAGTAAGGATACCGTCGCCCCCACTTTTCCAGCTTGACTGGATCGGCAATCTCATCCCGCGGCGCCGTGTCGGGCGGAGCGACTGAAGCCTTTACACTCACCGGCGCTTCGACTGATTGCATGTCTGCCCTGCCTGTGTTTAGGTGACGGGAAACCGTTGCGACATTCTCCATAATCTGGAAATGCCGGGAGGATGTCAACCGGACGAATCGGGCGTCCCATCTCCAAACGGCTCGGTTTTTGAGACCCGTATTGTTTCGCCGATCCGCAGGGCCGCGAACCTTTGGGGTCCTTCACGAGGACCGTGGTCGAGGGTGTCGGAGGGTCTGGCCGAGGCGACCGAGGGCACGCGGCGTCTTCAATTCTTTCCATGGCATGGACCCTCTGCAGCGACGGGGCTCCCGGTCCCTCCACATGATGCTGTGATGCCGCCGGGGCGGTGTCAGTCCGGTCGCGACGCGGGCTCCAAGAGGGCGCGGCACCGTGCCAAGGACCGGGGATCGCATGAGATCAAGAGCCTTCCGTACACGGAGCCCGACGAAGGCGGGGGAATTTCGGGGCAGTGCAATCCGCAACGTCCCGGGCAAGGGGATCATACGGAATGCGATGACCGGATGCGGTTCATGCTCGGTTCTCGTGCATACAATTGACAACCGCCCTAACTTGCATTATTCCCAAGGTTCAGAACGCCGCGTTGAACTTGCCCGTCAATTGAATCCTGATATCGAGTGTGGCCTGAGTTACGGCGTCGAGTGGTGAGCGAAACCATGTCTGACCCCACCGTTGCGGTCGTCATTCCGAGCTTCAAGCAGCCCTCGTTGACAATCGAAGCGATCGAATCGGCCTTGCGCCAAAGGGCTTTTTTCGACTTTCGCGTGGTCGTGGTCAACGACGGTTGCCCCTACGAGGAAACCGACCGTGTGTGTGCCGGTTATGCGCGGGCCTATCCGAAGCGTGTCCGTTACGTTCGCCGTCGAAACGGCGGCCTGAGCGCGGCGAGGAACACGGGAATCGATGTGGCATTGAGCGCGTGGCCGACCGTCGAGGCCGTGCAAATGCTGGATTCCGACGACCGGTTGGGACCGGGGTCGCTGGAAGCGGCGTTCGCGGCGTTGCGGGAAAACCCCGAGGCCGCTTGGGCGTATCCCAATTGCCGCCGCATCGGGTTCGGCAACAATTACATCGCGGTGACCGGGCCGTGGGTGGCCCTGGAACTGCTGGCGATCAATTACATGAACTGCGCGGGCATGGTGCGGCGCTCCGTGTTCGAACAAGGCCTCCGCTACGATGAGCAAATGAAGACCGGATACGAGGACTGGGAATTCTGGATCCAATGCGTTCACGCCGGCATGCGCGGCGTTCATGCACCGAAGGTGGATTTCCAGTATCGGCAGCGCGGGGAAAGCATGCTGGGCGACGTGGGTCGGCGGCACGATCAGATTTTCTCCTACATTCGCACCAAGCACGCGGATTTATACAATCCGCAGACCGCGTTCAGTCTGGAACAAGACGAGATACCGCGATTCGCGATCTACCTGTCGGACGCCAAGCGCATCGTCCTGACTTCCGATCCGGCGCTGCCGGGACGTTCCTTGCCGACCGAAGAACTCGTGCCGCGCTTGGTTCGACTTTTGACGCACCCGCAGCAAGAACGTTTTCCCTATCGATTCGTGGTCACCTCCGAAGCCTTTCTGGAGGCTGCGCGGGCCGGCCGGTTTGCGAGCAGCCTGTTCTGGTTGATTCAACAGCGATTCGCGCGGACGGAGTCCCACTTCGTGGGGGCGTGTGTCCACACTGCATTCAGCCGAGAGTGCTTGCTCGAGATTCTGCCATCCAACAGCTTTTGCGACGAACCCTGGCGCGATCTCGCCATGCTCATGTTGTCGCCTCATTTGCTCCATGAGTGCCTGATGGATACCAGCAGCAGCTGGCTCCGCACGGCCTTCAAGGGGCGCCAAGGACCCACCATTGAATACACGTGTGTACGAAGCCTGCAGCCCGGTGACCCAGTGTCCTTCAAGACGGACGCGCTGGAACGCCTGGTGGATCTCGTCGAAGAGCACGGGCCGGCCTGTCGGGAAGCGCCACGGGTCGAACTGAACCGCGGCCGAACGATCTACCGGCAATCGGGCGACGCGAGCGACGTCACGAAGCGATTATTCGACGCCGGTCCCCTGTATCCGCTGGCGCTTGACCGAACGCGTATCCAGATCGGTTACGTTCTGCCGATTTGCGAATTCGGCGGCGCCGAACGAGTCACCATGAATCACGCGAGAGAGGCGCGGCGGCGCGGGTGGATTCCTCACTTGTTCGTGATCGGATCGTCTACGGCGCGTTTGCTCGGCGAATTCAACGATACGTTCGAGAGCATTTGTGTTGTTCCCGATTCGGAATTGTGCTCGCCGGACTCATTGCTGGGACTGTTGGGCACCATGGACGTGATCGTCAACAACAATTCCGCGGCTTTAAACGAGGTCCTCGGCCGGCTGCGGGCCGCCGGCGTCAAGACGTTCGCCCAGATTCACTCCGTGTCGATCGCGCCGGACATGGTGCCGAGCGGACAACCGTACGAGGTCGTCCGATACGAGCACACCCTCGACGGGATTCTCGTGATTTCAGAGAAGCTCCGTCGATGGTGCCGGTCTTGGGGTATACCCGAGGCGAAGCTCATTCTAGTCCCCAATGCTCCATCGTTCGAAGTGAGCGATGAAGCGGTCGCGACATCGTTGACCGAGCGTTCCGAGCGTACCGAAGACACTCCGTTGCGCATCCTTTACCTGGGTCGATTCGACGCCGAAAAAGGAATGGACCGGTTGTTGGCGCTCTATCGGGCGGCCGAGGCCCAGAACCTTCCCTTCGAATGGAAAATCGTCGGCGGCAACGTCTGCGGTCCGGACGGACGCGAAAATCTGGACTTGCGTCCCATCGAGAGATTCATGAGTCCGCCGGTCTTCACGGCGACCGGCCTGGCCCGGCTCTATTGTTGGGCCGACGTTGTCATCATGCTCTCGCGATTCGAGGGTGTTCCGCTGACCGTTCTCGAGGCCCAGTCGTTCGGCTGCGTGGTCATGTCGACCGATGTCGGCGCCGTCGGAGAGTTGATCGAGTCCGGCCGCACGGGCGCGCTTTTTTCCAATGATCTCGAAACACCCGATCTGGTCAGCATGATGTTGTTACACCTGATAGAATTGCAGGCCGACCGCCCCAGGGTGACGAGCCTTGCTCGGGCGAGCGCGGAAATGAGGCGAAAGGCAAGTTGGACCGAGTGCTTTCAACCCTTCGCCCGCAAAGTAGAGTCCATGCTGCCGAAGAAGCGAACGAATCAACCATGACTATTCACGCAACACAACGGATCATCGATATGCTGTTCGGTCCCAAGATCAAGGTGGTTTTCGCCGCCGCAGACACCGAAGCCGCGGAGCGGGTCATGGCCGCCGGCGGCCCCGAGACCAACGGGGTCGAACCCCTGTCGTTTGATCCCGAGAGCGATGCCGCCGACGGTCGATTGCAGGAACTTGCGGGTGCTGACGGCGAATTCGTTTCACTCGCGGCCCCGCCGAGCGGCCTTTGCGCCCTGGCCGCCCTGAGCGAGGAAGGCCATCGGCAATTGGAAGCATTCGCAGCCTGGTGGCGGAAGCATGGCGGCGGCGCCCCCCCGACCGTCCTGGAGTTGCATCGATTCGTATCGGCGGGACCCGATGACAACGATCGCAGGCTCACGGAGCTGTACGGTCACCTCTTGCACATTGCCTGGGAAAGCATCGGCAAGAGTGATGCAAGTCTGGCGAATCTGAGCGGCGAGTTGTACGAGCTGCGGCAGGAATACGAGCAGACCCGCCTTGCGCTTCGGCGTTGGCAGGCGGAACTCGATCGCGTGAAAAAGACAACCTGCCACATGGTATACGTCATGCCCGAATCCGAGCGGACTTTTCGGCCCGAGCATGACTGCACCGTGCGTCAGTTGCTTCCGATTTCGGCCGAGGGACTCGCGGGGTTTGATTTGTTCTGTCCCGTCGACCGGACTCATAACGGTCGTCAGGGTTGTCTTGTGGTGGTCCTGCACGATACGGCAGCCCAAAGAGCGTTGGCCCACTGGAGGATTCCCTACGATGCTTTCGGGCGCGGGTGGTGCGGGTTCATGCTTCCGGAGGCCCTGACCGATGCGATCCACCGGCCGGAGATTTCCGTTATGTGGCAGACCACCGGAGGCAGACCGCTGAGCCTGGCCCTCAGTCCGATCGGGGCGTTCGATGAAATGGCGGCTAGAGTCGACGGGAAATCGATCGGAGCTGCCTTGGCCTTTATCGCGTGGGGCGCCCTTCCGGGAGCCCGAATCGACACCAAACAGCGGGTTTGGTGCCAATTGCACGATGCCGATGCCGAATCGCACTGCCTTGAATATCGACTGGACTTCCACGACGTTGCGCGTGTCACGGCCACGGCAACGGCCGAATTCAATTACATGCACTTGTTGCCGGACGTGCCGGGATTTCGCCTGCATCCGCTGGAGCACCGGCTGGCGACCGCGGTCCTTTCGAGGGCCTGCCCCGCCGGCACCGACCGCCTGGTCGCCACGGCCGAAATCCGGCGGGACGAAGCGAAGCACCCGGTCGAATATGCCATGTGTCTGACCGACGCATCGCTCGAATGTCGCGTCTTTCCCGATGCGCCGGAACGGGACGAGCGCGTGGTGGGCTTCTCGGGCTGGCAATCCGTGGCGTCCGACGGCAGGCCGCATGCTGTGACGCTCTCGCTTGCCGAACCGCTCACCGGATTGGCCGACTTGCATTTCGGCACGCGCATGAGCGGATCGCGTGCCATCACATATCATTGTGCCGATTGGCTGGAACTCAGGATCAGACTGCAACACAGCGTCGCGGACCGACTCGAAGCGCCCGATCGCCAGTAAACGCATGAAGGGATTGACGGATGGCGTTGGAGCGTCTGGACCCGCGGCACTTTCGCGGTATGTACGTGCTGGATCATTACGGCCGCTATTGCCTGGCATCACAATTTGTCGCGGGCCGGCGCGTCCTGGATGTCGCCTGCGGATTCGGATACGGCGCTCATTTACTGAAGCAGGCCGGGGCCTCACAGGTCGTGGGCGTCGACCTTTCCGAGGAGGCAATCGAGTACGCCCGGGCTCACTATTCCGACCCGAAAATCGAATATGTCCTCGGCGATTCGCACGAACTCGACAAAGTGGTCGCCGGACCGTTCGACGTCGTCGTAAGCTTCGAAACGATCGAGCACCTCCGCGAACCGGAGCGATTCATCAGCGCGTGCCGATCGGTGGTTCACGATCGGTCGGT
>JAPULF010000007.1 GCA_027295245.1 Planctomycetota bacterium | reverse complement strand
TTATTTTCGCCGTCGCATCACTTCGAATGACCTGACTTGACATGATGTCCTCGCACACTGCATCCCTCGCCCGGCGCGATCTGGAAGCGTAGCCCCGGCGCGCAACTCGCCCTGCGACTCATCGCCTCTTACCCGCCAGTCATGGATGCAGCCGACACGTGATATGAACCGCCAGGGGATGGATTTCGCCGGATCGCTCGGGGACACTTGGACGTGCGAGGTGAAGTCCCCGGGTCGATGACCGACATCCCTTGGCATCAACCGTCGGTCGGCCCGATGACCGAAAAAACAATCGACCGGAATTCCGATTCTCCAAGAGCTACTGGTTTGGCATCTTCAAGAGTCTGTCGATGCCTGGCGAATCCGGCCGATCGGCCCTTCTGTTTTATTGTTCTCCGGTCGGTCCGAAATTCAAGTGGGGATCGACCTTTTTTTGCCACCACGGGAAGCGGATCCCTCCGCCAATAGTAAACAATGCCGGTGTTTCGTTGTCGGCCTTGTCCGTTTCTCGCAATTGTCGAGGTTTCGATCAGCGACGACCGGAACGAAATCGCGGCTCTGGGGCGTCGATGCGATTGGTCTGACGATTCCAGATGAGGATGGGGCCTTTCCACATGTTGAATCGCTGGCTGGTTTCGTCCTGCTCGATGATCCTGGCCGTCAACGCATCCGATCCCTCCAGGACGACTTCATCCGTCTCCGCCAGGTACTGCAATTGGTCGCCCATCAGGCTCTTTGTGCCGTCGTCGAGGTGGACGGCGTGCCTGGCGATGATGCGTTTGAGATCGGTGGCCCGGACAAGGGCATCGTCGCCCGCCCGCTTGTCGTTCGACTCGGAGGTTGCGAATTCCAATAGCAGATTGCCGCAGGTCAACGACGCATTTCGGCCGGCGCCCAGTTGCATGGATTGCGAATCGATATTCATCGCGCTTGCGAGGTCCTTCTTGAGCACCATTTGCAGACCACTGCGGTGGTCGATTTGAACATCCTTGTCGAATACGATCAGTTGGCGATCTCTGAAGAAGTCCATTCCGTTTCGCCATCGAATCGCGGTCTGGCTGGGACCGTCGCCTTGCGCCGAACTCAGCAGCGGGCCCGCGTTCGGGCGGGCGGGTCCAATCCGCGTCTTTCCGCCGGTGTCCACCTGGTAGTCTTCGATGAGCATCGTGCCCGCGGAGGGCACGGAAACCTGCTCGCGCCGGAGGTCGGCGATAATCTGATCTCCTGCGATGTGCATGCGGCTCAGCAGACGTCCCTTGGCGCCTTTCGCATCGGGGACCTCGTACCTGCTCGCCAGGGCGACCGCGCCTCCTTCCGCCACGATGTAGATCGGTTCCTTTTGCTCCATGTTCGATGAAGAGTCGGACTCGAAGAGTCCGCTGCCGGCGTCCTCTCCCGTAGCGGCGGCCAAGAGCCTTTCCAAGATTCCCTTGTCGCGCTCTCGCTTCTTTTTTTCGATTTCGGGCGGTCGTCTGGCGAAGTTGACCCTCATACGCTCACAATCGAGGGCGAAGGACTGCGACTGATTCTCAGGATTGTCGATCGAGCGACTTCGGACGTTCCCCACGAATATGCCGTAGTCCTGGGCGAGGCGGAGCTTCATGTGCGAATCCCACGATGTCTTCATGATGACTCGGCTGTTCAGTCGACCTCCCCCGAAATCTCTCTTGGTGGGGACATAGAGTCTTCCCGGCCCAGCCACGTCAATCGATTGTGCATCCCCGTCGATCTCGATTCGCCTTCCGTGGATGGCAACGTTGTCGACGCGTACCCGGGCGAACGTGTCGGCATTCGGACTCACGATCGTGGCCCTGACAAGCTGATTTCCGTCGCGAAAAACCGCCTTCAACGAGTCGGCACGGGTGATCTTCAGATTCCGACTGGGGTTGCGCACCCGGACGTTCTTACTTGCTTCCAGTAGTTCGAGCCGTGTGCTGGAATCGTCTGGATCGGTCACGAGCACGGCGTGCATTTGATCGGCACGAAACTCGAACGAGCCCTGCCGGGCAAGGACATTTCCGCTGGCATCGGCGATTCTCGGGGCGAAGCGACCTTTCGGCGTGACGCCCATGTGTACCTCCAGGTGATCGGCCGCGATCAAGTCGTTTTCGTTTTCGATCCTGACGTCGCCCTGGGCGTCGATATGCTCGATGGGCCCCGCCGGGTCACCGGTTGCTTCAGGCGCCGCAAATGTGATTGCCAATTCATTGCCCGCTATGGAATTGGCACCCTGACGGATAGTGACGTCGCCGTGAAACCATGCCCGCCGGGGGAATTCCTTTTGCCGAGTCTCGCGCAGGCCGGTCGTGGGGTTGATCGCGACGGAATCACTGAGTCCGAATTCGAGATCGACGCCGTGCGACCATCGAATCTCCACCGGATCCCGTTTTTTTGTGTCCGCCGCCGTTTCGTCGTCCGTGGGCGAAGGGCCCGCAAAGCCCATTCCGTACGATGCGGACCCGCGCGTGCTGACCATGGTGCCTTCGCCGTCGATGCGCAACAGTCCGCGCTTCTTATCGAAGAAGACCTCCTTGGCGGACATTCGACTGTCTTCGCCCAGTCGAAATTGAACCGGAAGCGAATCGGTCCCGGACAACCAAGCTTGACGGCTTTCATTGCGATAGACGAGCTGCCGGCAAACTGCATGACCCTCGTTTTCTTGCTGTTGACTGAAAAGTCGCACGGGCGATCCAGTCGCGATGACGTCGAATCGCTCACCGGTCTGCTCGCTTGGATCGACCTGGAGGGGGTTCAGTTCGAGCGGGCCGTTCCAGGTGAGGATTAGTTTCGTCTTGTCCTCCTCTTCGGGAGACGTGAAAGTCGGCCTGTTCGGGGCGGGCGCGGCGACTGCGGCGTCTTCGCGGCCCTGTGCGGATGCGGACGGCGTGGGGACGCCGGCGATCGTTCGCTGCTTCTTGCCAAAGTCGAAATTGACTTCGAGACGGTCGGCTTCGATCTTACCCACGGTTTGATTTCCGTCGATCTGTTCGACGACAACCTCGTTGTGAAAGACCGCGTGGTAGGTGTCCACCCTCTTACGGGAACGTGTCGGCACCGTCGGCGTGGTTCCCGGTTCGGAGACGACGGCTGTTGTTCCCGATCGAGCTTCGGACCTCAGTTTCCCGACGGCGGCGGCCAGTTCTTCGGCCGTTCGGAGTTGTCCGAGAGGAGCCCGTTTGCCTCCGGGCTTCACGGAGATGGCCCGATTGGCCGTCATGCCGCGTCCCTCCTGCCGAATCTCGTCCGCGGCTTCGTCCGCCGTCATCATCACGATGGAGGTCGGCTGCATGGCCCGGGCGCGCGGGACCTCGATATTGGGCATGGGCGGCTTCACGGCGGTCGCGTTTGACGACGGGGCGCTTCGTTCCGCTCCGGGCAGGGTCAATTCGATGACCCGCCCGCCGCGATTCAGCTTCATGACGCCGCCTTGCTTGAATTTCAGGCTGTCGATCCGATTGCTCATCTGATTCCATTGGAGCGTGAGACCGGACACCTTTTCTATGCGTACATCGCTGCTGTCGACCAGGACGTTTCCGTCGCAGATCAGTTCGGCCTGGTCCACGTCGAAGTGGGCCTCGTCCAGTGTGATTCGGATCAGATGGTCCGGATGTGCGTTTCGCCCGGCGAGTTCGGGATTTGCGGTACGCCATTTCGAGGTGGTTCGATCGATGACGACCTGTACGTTGCCCCGAATCTTGCCACGTTTTGCATCGGCCGTTTGGCTCACTCCGCCGACGATCGTCACCTCTCCTTCATCCGCGCTAATGTAGGTGACTTGACCTTGATCGTTGTGAATCTCGATCTGGAGCCCCACCACGTGATAGTCGTTTTTATTAGGGTCGACCGGTTCCCATTCTTCGGCCTGGAACCTGTATTTCACCCGGGTCGTGGTGTCGTCGTAGATTGTGGTAACGGTTTTGCCGCCCGGCGACAGCCGGAGACTTCGGTCGTTGAGGCTCTGGCTTTGTCGGGTTGTGGGAAAAGACAGGAAACGGCTGCGGGCGTCCGATAGTTGATCGTCGTCCGCCGTCACGGTCGGCCGGTCTCCGTGCGAAAGCACAAAGAACGAAGCCAGCGCAAGGACGAGCGCGGAGATCGCCAGAACGATTCTCTTGGTCATGCTTGGGCTTTCCCGCGGGGCCGGCGCGTGGTCCATTCGCCGATCGCGCGCGACCATGTTCCGTTCAGTCTCATCAATCGCTCAACGGCCTCTCGCACGGCTCCGTCGCCCCCGAAGCGGCGCGTCACGTAGCGGGCGGACCGTTTGACAATCGGGTCGGCGCCGGCGACGGCGATCGGATACCCGCATAGGGCCATCGGTTCCAGGTCCAACAAGTCATCACCCATGAAGCTCACGGCCGAGTCCTCGACGCCCTGTGAACGGCATGCCTCGAAATAGGCAGGCAACTTGTCCTTCACGCCTTGTGTGACCATTTCGATGCCCAATTCTCGAGCGCGGAATTCGACCGCGGGCGACGTCCGACCGCTGATGATGGCACAGCGGCCTCCCGATTGATGCCACAGCCGAATCGCGCCGCCGTCATGTACGTGGAAGATCTTTTGCCGCTGACCTTCCGCGTCGTACGCCAACGTTCCGGACGTCAAGACGCCGTCTACGTCCAGAATCAGCAACTCTATCTTGGGCACGCGTTCGGCCTCACGACTGACCAGGTTTATCCCGAGCCGCCGGCCGGACGCGGTGTCGCCGCCGACGGGCCGTAAGCAGATATTAGGCGCGCAATCTAGATTTCACAACGAAGGGCACGTAAGCACCGTGGGCGTCAGCGGCTAGCCCAGCGCCCGATCCAGGTCGGAAATCAGGTCGTCGACATTCTCGAGTCCGACGCTCAGGCGAATGA
>JAPULF010000069.1 GCA_027295245.1 Planctomycetota bacterium | reverse complement strand
GCCGATAAGGCTCGATCCGGAATCATCGAATGGACCGGTACTTGCGCCGGGATCGGCCACGATTTGGGCTTGCAAAATGCGGTTGGGATGGGGATAATCAAGTGTTGCAGCGGTCGGCAGCGACGCCGACCGACCAGCCAGAAGGCCCCCCAACAGGCGCACGACCTGAACGACGTGTGAAAGTTGCTACGCGCCGGCGACCGTGACACGCGGTCCGGGGTGGGGAAGGAAGCAAGCAACACCGCTGGCATTCCCGGGGAAGCACGCAGTGCAGGAGGAAATCTCGTGAGCACCCTGACGAAAGTATTCGTCCTGTTGCTGGCCGTCTCGTCTATTGCCCTCAGCATGCTCGTTGTCGGGGCATTCGCGCGGCAGCAGGATTGGAAGCAATCGGCCACCGACTGGCGGCAGACGGCTCTTTACTCCGCGACCAAGGAGGGGCAAGTCTCTGCCAACGCCCAGCTCCAGCACCAGCGCGACTTCGATCAGCATCAACGCGATGTCGAGCAGATCGCCCGATTCAAGGCTGACAAGCTCGACCTGAATACCGAACTCGACGAGTCTTCGCGGACGCTGACGGACCTGCGCAACAAGCTGGCCCTGGAGCAGGCCACGGTCGTTACGCTGTCGGACGCCTCGAGGTTGGCGGCGGCGTCACACGGCCGAACCGAGGATCGAGCCGAGATGTTGTCCAGGCGAAACAGCGAGTTGGAATTGCGAAACGTGGACCTGAACGACCGCGTGGAGGAGCTGAGCTCACAAATGTTGATGGCTGCCATGCAGGTGCGGGCACTCCAGCAGCAAATCACGGCGATCGCAGAGTCTCGGGATTCCGTGGCCAGAGGGCTTCGGCCCGCGACACAGATTCCGGGTGGGCCGGGCATCGTGGAAGCCCGTACGCCGTTGGTACGCTCCGGTTCGGTTCCCGGCATGGCCGTTCCGATTCGGGGCGAAATCACGGATGTGGTCGGCAATATTGCGAGTATCTCGGTCGGCTCCACCGATGGGGTCGCTCCTGGCATGACGTTCCTGGTGTATCGACGGCAGGATGATAAGGCACAATACCTTGGAACGCTCCGCGTGGATCGCGTGGAAGCGAACCAATCCGTGGGCACGATCGAAACGTCGGTCGGTTTCATTCAGCCGGGAGACTCGGCCCGTGATGAAGCCAGCTTCGCGATGCGTTACTAGGGTCTGGTGGTTGTGAATTGAGGCTTGGCACGGCGGCAACCTTCGACCGCGCAGCCTTTTGCGGGAATCGGGCAGGAGAGATTGATGGCGCAGCAACCGACCGGCGGCTTTCAACAGCAGCGCGCGAAGACGGCCCATGATGTCTTTACGGCTCTGCTCATCCTGGCGTTCGCCTTCGTTTTGGGGACGATCGTTTTTGTGGTCTATCGATCCAACGACCTGTTCGGTTTGCCTTTCCCGGGATTCACAGGCTGAGTCCCTCCCGCCCTTCGAAGTTCGATAAGTTTTTCCTCCGAACATACAAAGCAAACAGTGACGCGCGTTCGTAGTGCGTGTAGAATGCCCGCGTCTCGGCGTGACCGAGCGCCGCCGGAACGGACTCCGCCGGGGTCCATGGGTCCGAGGCGCACGCCGCAAATGAAGGGGCGACCGGGTTGCTGTTTGATTCGCTATTCAGCATGTTCAGCGTCGACATGGGGATCGACCTGGGAACGTGCAATACGCTGGTTTGCGTCAAAGGCGAGGGGATCGTGCTCAACGAACCGTCGGTGGTGGCGGTTCGCAAGGGTACAAACCACGTCCTCCAAAACGGAAACGCCGTCGGGTTGGTGGCCAAGGAGATGCTCGGCAAGACGCCGGGTTCCATCACCGCGATCCGACCGTTGAAGGACGGCGTGATCGCCGACTTCGATATCACCGAGGCCATGCTCGGCTACTTCATTCGAAAGGTCCACGGATCGCGTCGACTGGTTCGGCCGCGGGTCGTCATTGCGGTCCCCTCCGGCATCACTGCCGTCGAGAAGCGGGCGGTCTACGGCTCTGCCGAGCGGGCCGGAGCCAGAAGGGTCTATCTGGTCGAGGAGCCGATGGCAGCGGGGATCGGTGCGGGCCTCCCGATCGCCGAGGCCCGGGCCAGCATGATCGTCGATATCGGCGGGGGCACGACCGAGGTGGCGATCATGTCGCTGGCGGACATTACCGGCAGCGATTCGATCCGGGTCGCGGGCGACGACATGGACGAGGCGATCACCAACCACATGAAACGCACGTACAACATGCAGATCGGCCCGCAATCGGCCGAGATGCTCAAGATCGAGCTCGGCTCGGCGACGACCCTGGAGGACGAGCGGACGATCGATGTCCGGGGGCGCGACATGATCAGCGGTCTTCCGCGAAAGAGCGTGGTCACGAGTCAGGAGATTCGCGAATCGCTCCGGGAGCCGATCAGCCAGATCCTCGACGCCGTGACCCATACTCTGGAGAAGTGCGAGCCGGAACTGGCGGCCGATCTGGTTGACACCGGGATTTACCTTTGCGGCGGCGGGGCGTTGTTGTCCGGCATCGAGACGCTCATGGCCGACGCCACGGGCCTCACCGTATCGGTGGTGGACGATCCGCTTTCCTGCGTCGCGCGGGGGACCAGCGTCTACCTCGAAAACCTCTCCGAATGGCAGGATTCGCTGGAATCGGATCGGGACGATTACTAGGGCTGACGAGGTCTCTCCTCGGCAGATTTGAGGTCGAAGAAACAGGCTCGTTCGACCCGATCGCGACGATTCCGGACAGAGTTTTACGGCGAATCCGGATCCTGGCTGTCACATTATATTTTAAGAACGACTGTTGCGGGCCGTGTTCAGAGTCCACGCCGGATCCTCGTCAGGCGCGAAGCTCGTCGCCCGCAGTGCGTGGCGCGGCAGTGAATCGTGAAATGTCCGGATCAACCCGGCTCAGCTTGCCGGAATGTCGCGGCGGCGAAAGGCCACGAAACCGACGGCCCAGCAGACCGCCGCGGTTGCCATCAGCACGGCAAGGTCGCCGGTGCGCCACGCGCCGTCGCTGACGATGGGAAGCGGGGCGTAGTAGTTCATGAACCCGGTAAACGCGATGTTTTTTGCCGGCTCCCAAAGGGCGGCGAGGACGTTCAGCGAGAACGAATAGAAAACGACCAGGAATGCAATGGCGAGCGCGGTCGTTCTGCGGCTGCACATCGCTGAGACCGC
>JAPULF010000068.1 GCA_027295245.1 Planctomycetota bacterium | reverse complement strand
GTACGGCGCACTAGTCTCGAAGTTCGTTTTCGACGACTTGAAACAACGCGGCCAAGTTGCGGCTTTGTGGGAGCAGATCCCTTGAGCGCCGCTAAGGCCCTGTTGGGAAAGAGAATGCCCACGTGAGAACCCGTGCGATTGCCCTCCGCTATTGTTGCCCGGCGGCCGGTCGGACCTTCTGACCGTCGCGCAACTCCGGCCCCGCTCGGGACACGACCTGCGAGCCGGGTTTCAGGCCGGAGAGGATTTCCACCTCCCGGCCGGTGCTCCGGCCCAGCGCGACATGCACCTCTGTGAGACGAGATTCACTGAAGACAAAGACCACTGCCGAGGTGGTCGACTCGCCTTGCACCACGGCAGAATTCGGCAGCCAAATCGACCGGCCGGCGTCGGCCTCGTCTTCGAGCCGCTGCGACGCGAAGTCGACACGGGCGGTTCCATCGACGCGCAACATCGCGTTGGGATCTTCGATGCGAACCTTCACCTGCACCGTCGCCTTGGAATAGTTCGCGGCGGGGTCGATCCACATCACGTATCCGTCGAAGGTGGTGTCCTTGTAGGCGTCCGGCGTGATTCGGCACGGCATGTCTTTTTCAATCTTGGCGATGTCGAGTTCGCTTATGTCCACTTCGACTCGCAGCTTGCTCATATCCGCGATCACGGCGAACTGCGAATTGGCCATTCCCCCAAACCCGCCTTCTGCCGCGACGAAATCGCCGACTTCGACATTGCGTTCCAAAACGACACCGTTGATGGGGGCCTTGACCGCGCATTCATCCCAGCGCCACTGGGCCTCGGTCAACTCGGCGGTGTCCGCCAACACCTGCGCCTTCGCGGCCTCGAATTCGCCCCTGGCGTTGACAAACTCGATCTCGGGGGCGTTGTCGGCCTCGTAGAGTGTTTGGATGCGGTCGAAATTGACACGGGCGAATTCCAGGCGTGCCTTGGATTGTTCCAGCATGGCGGCGGCCTTGTCTCGCCGGGCCCGGTAGTTGACGTCTTCGATCCGGGCGATCTGGTCCCCGCGCCGGACGGAGTCACCCTGCTCGAACGACAACGCCACGATCTGGCCGGAGACCTTGGTGGCCACGTTGACGAGATGGTCGGAGACGATTTTCCCGGTGGCGGTGAGGATCGGCGGCGAGCTTGCTTCGTGGCGCACCGTCGCGGCAACCAGCTCCACTTCCGTCGCCTTATCGAAGGCCGATCCCCAGGACCCCAGTTGATTTCGGAGGGCGAAGCCGGTCACGCCGATTACCGCCAGCCCGATGACGACGATCCATCCGCCCGATCGTCTTGATCGGCCGCTCTCGGGCTTGGGTCGCTGGCCCTTTCCGATTCGCAGACGATCGAGCTGCTTTCTTACGTCCTTGGAGGCTTCCATCGCAGACTATCGTAGCACGCCGGACTAGCCCTGGCGAAGGGCGGTGACGATTTCGACTCGCGAGGCCCGGTAGGCCGGCACGAACGCTCCGATAACCGCGACGAGCAGCGCGGCTGCCAAGGCGGTGACGAGGATTCCCGGCGTCAGGTTCATGCGGTAGGCGAAAGTCGACCACGTGTCCAAGGCCATGAAGTCCTGCCTCTGTCCCTGAAAGCAGGCCGCCCCGGCCAGGCCGATGAGGCCGGCCACGCCGCAGACCATCGCGGCCTCGATGATGAAGGCGGCGACGATCGCCCTTTGCGAATAGCCGATCGTGCGGAGCATGGCGATCTCGCGCGATCTGTTAGCTACGGATGTATATATCGTATTGGCCACCGCGAAGCACGCCCCCACCCCCATGAACACGACCAGGATCAAGGTCAGGTAGACGATCTGGGTCGATTTCTCCGCGATGTCACTGTAGTACATCGGCTCGGACTTGGCGTTGAGCTTGAACGGCGGTTGCTTGATCCGCTCTATGATCTCGTCCGCCTGCCGCGGGTCTCTTATCCTCAGGGCGACGCTTGATAACAGCTCGCGCCCGAATGCGTCTCTCAAGGAAGGCAGCCACCCCCAGACCTCCGACTCCAACGGCCCGCCGTCCGCCTCGAAGATTCCGACCACCTTATAGGGGCGCGTTCCGAGATAGCCGAGCATGATTTCGTCGCCTATGTCCAGCCCCGCGATACGCTCCCGGATGGCGGCGCCGACGATCAGTTCATCCGAACCCTTTTCGAAGCGCCGGCCCTCCGTGATCCGAACATTGGTGTGAACGTCGAACCCGATCTCTTCGATCCCGCGGACCGCGACGGGGGCGTCCTGGTTCGGCTGGCCGCCGCGTCGGGGCAGCGAGGCCTGGGCGCAGATTTCGCCGCTTCGCAGGACCTGGCCGTCGTCGCGCACGGCCAGGCCCTGGATTTGCGTGAGCAGATTGTATTCCTCGAGCGTGATGATGCTGGTGCTTTCGGCGGTGGCACCGGGTTTGATGACGATCAGCTTGTCGTCCAGGCCGCCGGCGTTCATGGAGTCCTGCATTCCGCGGCCAAACGCCAGGGCCCAGGCCAGGACGAAGACGATGGCCGAGACGATCGCCAGGGTCAGCAGGGTGGCCGACTTTCGGACCATCAGGTTTCGCCAGTTGTATCGCAGCGGCAGTCCCATTTTGGGTTTCCCTGTTCTAATTGCCCATCGGATTGTTGTGGCCCCGCGGGGGTCATGCAAGCGAATCCGAAGATCGGAGCGAGAGCCGGGTCTTGGTAAAGCAGGGTTCCTGCGACGGAGGTGTGGTCGGCGGGGCCCTCGGTGAGTATTGGGGCGAGGTCGGCGGTCGATTGGCTGAGGCCGCGTTTGCCGAGCCGACGGGCGGGTAGGGGATTCGCGGTGCTTCGGCGGTTGGGGGTGCAATTCTCTGCAACTTCTCGCGAACGAGCGGCGTAGGGGCGTTTGCGCGGGGTTTGGGGTGTAT
>JAPULF010000067.1 GCA_027295245.1 Planctomycetota bacterium | reverse complement strand
GGCGTCGGATGAGCGCGTCCGTCGACACCCTGATTCCATACGCTCTCGGGATGTTCGAATCAACAAAGTGGGACAAGCTACTCGATGCCGAAGGTCTCGCGCCGGCGGAATGCACGCTCTGCGAACGGTGGATGGAAGAGGTCGGTCCACGGCTTCGGGCGGCGGGTTTGGAAATACCGAAAAACGCCGAGCCCGTATACGGCGGTCGCATCGGCCGACATCGGCCGGAAGTGGCGACTTTGGTAGACGACATTCAAAAGGTGCGCCGGCTCGATCCGGCGGCGAGTTGGTGAGGCGGAGTCGAGTATCGTGAAACGCTGTGTGACTGATTCTGCAATGTCGAGCGAAGCCGCCGAAAGGATATGGTCGGCCTTGGAGAGCGTGAAGGATCCGGAGATTCCGCCGATCTCCGTGGTTGAATTGGGAATCATTGCGGATGTATCCACCGATGGACCTGCCGTGGTCGTGAAGATGACGCCCACATTTGCCGGTTGCCCGGCGCTGGATCTGCTCCGCGAGCAAATCACCAGGGCCGTAGCCGCCGCCGGATTCGACGACGTGCGAGTCGAGGTGGTTTTCGATCCGCCCTGGTCAACCGATCGGATCACGCCCGAAGGCTTGCGAAAGATCAAGGAGTTCGGCTTGGCCCCGCCCGAGCGCTGCGGCAGCGCGGGAGCCACCGTCGAAGCCCTTCAGCGGGTGGCCTGTCCATACTGCGATTCGAAAGACACGACACTGGAGTCGATATTCGGGCCGACGCTTTGTCGTGCGATCCACTATTGCAACGCATGTCTGCAATCCTTTGAGCAGTTCAAACCGGTTTGATTCCGAGGTGCAACACCACATGGCGACCGACTTTCTTCCACTGAACGCGATTGATCACATCGAGTTCTATGTGGGCAACGCCTTCCAGGCGGCCCATTTCTATCGAAACATGTTCGGCTTCGACATCACGGCCTACCGCGGCCTGGAGACACGCGACCGCGAGCGGACCAGCTATGTCATCGAACAGGGCAAGGTCCGCTTCGTTCTGACCTCCGCACTGACGCCCGACCACGAATGCGCCCGGCACTGCCAGCTTCACGGCGACGGGGTCAAGACGGTGGCGTTCGACGTCGACGACGTGGACGCATCCATCGAGGCCGTCCGGTCACGCGGGGCCACGATCGTCGCGAAACCGACCACCCTCGAAGACGATTTCGGGGCCTACCGATTCGCGTCGATTCGCACCTACGGCGAAACGCTCCACGCGTTTGTCGACCGCAAGAAGTACAAGGGCGCTTTCGCCCCCGGATTCGCGGAAAAGAAGGTCGCATCGACAAATGGCGTCGGGATCGCCGCGGTCGATCACGTCGTCGGAAACGTCGAATTGGGCGCCATGAACCACTGGGTCAACTTCTACAGAAGCGTCCTCGGCTTTGAACAGTTGGCCCACTTCACCGACGACGACATCAGCACCGAGTACAGCGCCCTCATGTCCAAGGTAGTCCAAAACGGCACGGGCAAGATCAAGTTCCCGATCAACGAGCCCGCCGACGGCAAGAAAAAGAGCCAGATCGAGGAGTATCTCGACTTCTATCGCGGCCCCGGCGTGCAGCACATCGCAATGAACACCGGTGACATCTGCGCCACGGTCAAGAACCTTCGCGAGAACGGCGTCCGCTTTCTTCACGTGCCCGACACCTACTACGCCACCCTGATCGAGCGTGTCGGCAAGATCGACGAGGACTTCGGCCGATTACAGGAACTCGGCATCCTGGTCGACCGCGACGAAGACGGCTACCTGTTGCAGGTATTCACCCAGCCGGTTGAAGATCGCCCCACGCTCTTTTACGAAATCATCGAGCGTCACGGTTCCCGCGGCTTCGGCGTCGGCAACTTCAAGGCCCTGTTCGTCAGCATCGAAGAGGAGCAGCGACGAAGAGGAACATTGTAGACGAAGCAGGCTGCCTCACGAGAATCAAGGCATTCACCATGATCCACTACATGAAACTCGGCAAAGTCCCCCGCAAGCCCCACACCGCATTCTACGAAGACGGCAAGCTCCTCATGGAGCACTGCCACACCCGCGAGGGCTTCGAAGGGGCGTATTCGATTCTTTATTACCGCGTCCCGCCCACCGACGAGAACGCCGTCGAAAAGTTGGCGATTCCCGGCTTCTGCCCATTCGAGCCCTTGGCCGAGCAACCGCTTTATCGCCGCCACATCATGACCGGCGAACTGAAACTGAAAGGCGACTTCCTCGACGCCCGCCGCGTGCTGCTCTTCAACGCCGATGTCCAGATGAGCATGGTCAAGCCGACCGAATCGTCACAGCGCTTTTTCAGCAACGGCGACGGCGAAGAGTTGTACTTCGTCTACAAGGGCAGCGGCCGCGTCGAGTCGCTCTTCGGAGTGTTGCCGTTTCGCGAGCGGGATTACGTGTTGATCCCCCGGGGCACGCCCTATCGCATCCACTGGGAAGGCGAAAATCCCGAGTTCTTCGTCTTCGAGGGCACGGGCTTCATCGACATCCCCACCGAATTCCGCAACCGCCACGGTCAGATCACCGACTACGCCCCGTACTCGCATCGCGACTTCCGCGTCCCTGAAACGCTGCTGGCCCATAGCGAAGCCGACCACGGCAAGTCCCCGTTCAAGCTCGTCGTCAAGCGCGCCGACGTGCTCACCGTCCACCAGCACGAGCACTTCCCGTACGACGTGGCTGGATGGGACGGCTGTGTCTATCCCTACGCGTTCAACATCCACGACTACCAGCCCAAGACCGGCCTCGTCCACCTCCCGCCGACGATTCACACTACGTTTGCGGGCAACAACTTTGTCGTCTGCTCGTTCGTGCCGCGCAAGGTGGACTACGCCGAAGGGTCCATTCCCTGCCCCTACGGCCACGCCAGCGTCCACATGGACGAGATCCTCTTCTACGTGGACGGCAACTTCACCAGCCGCCGCGGCATCGACACCGGCTCCATCAGCCTGCACCCCGCCGGCATTCCCCACGGCCCCCACCCCGGCACCTACGAAAAGAGCATCGGCACCGATCGCACCAGCGAGCTGGCAGTCATGTGCGACACCTACAAGCAGTTAAAGCTGACAACCGTCGCGCACGACATAGAGGACAAGGACTACCACCTCACCTGGGTCGCAAAGGAGGGTGGCGGTATCGACGTGCCGGGAGCGCGATAGCGCCGTACACTTGTCGGGCGGAGGACAGATCGCTTCCGTGACCCGCAACGAATCAAGTCCCGGCGTGCGCGACGGAACCGCTACATGGACGCTCCGGGCGACGCGATTGTACACACGACGGCGCTGCGCCCTGGCGCTGTTGCTCGCGTTGGCGCGTATCTCGGCATTCTTCCTGATCTCCCTGATCCCGGCACTTTATGGTCTCGGTCCGATTGCCCTGGCTGCGAGTGGGTTGTTTCTTATCCAGATCGGAGTGACCGGATACCGGCAATTCGCCGATCTACGACGATTCCAT
>JAPULF010000066.1 GCA_027295245.1 Planctomycetota bacterium | reverse complement strand
GATCTGGTTCATCGCGAAGCCGCCCTCCAACTGAACGATGTTGAACACCTGCCAGGGGAATCCCTGCACGCCGACGGCCGCCGCCCCGGGGTTCTCGAACCACTGCACCAGTCCGAAGGCCACGCTGCCGACACACACGTCCACGTCGCCGTCGCCGTCGATGTCGCCTATGTCCACGAGGTCCGCCCCTCCCTCTTGCTGGCCGACGAACTGACGGGACCACGCCCCAGCCGTCACGGCCCCGACGCCCGATTCCACCAGCGGATTCCGAAGCCATCTGACGTTGAACGTCTTGGCGGTCGGAAAGGCGGCCACCAGGTCCGTGTCGCCGTCCAAGTCTACATCCGTCGCCCGAATCGCGGCACCCACCACCGCATCGGCCTCGATCAGGGACTGCACCCACTGGACTCCGTTTCGGGCATTGGCGCCACCGGGGTTCGGATACAAGTAGATCACCTTGTTATCGTCGATCTCGTTCGAGATGAGCGCGATGTCAGGACCGTTGATCCCGTCGAAGTCGGCGATTGCGAAGTCGGTCATGGACGTGGAGTCCTCCGGCAGCACAAACGTCGCGTCGATCGTGACCGTCGTCCACAACAGGGCGTCCGACGGGTCGGGGGGCGCGAACAGGAGAACGACCGCCCCGCGGAGGGTGGCCGTCGGCACCGGAACGAATCCGGTGTCGTTGATCAGCACCGCGATGTCCAGATTGCCGTCGCCGTCGAAGTCGGCGATGTGGAGATTGTTCATGCGGGCGATCGGTCCTCCGCCGGCGATGGAGATCGTCGTGTAGTCGAGGCCGCCGGGGTTGCGGAGGTGCAGTTGAACCGGTTGCGATTCACTTGAACCGGTGACGAAGTCGATCGCGCCGTCCTGGTTCATGTCGGCCAGGCGGACCACGGTGGCCCCGGCGGTCTGTTCCAGCAGCGGATCCAACAGGCTCGCCAGGAACGGCGGCGGTTGGATGGCCGCGGGTTGCGTGGTCGTGGGTATGGTGGTGCCGGGATTCGCCAGCGTTGTACCCCCGCCGCCGGGATTCACACTTCCGAGCGTCGCGCCGGCCGTGCTGGGGGGAAAGAGAATGCCGAAGTAGATCAGCAATTCGGTGGCGCAACCCATCGGCAGCAAGAGCAAGCTGAGAAGAGCAACCCGAAAGACGATAGAGCGCATGGCTTCGTCTCCGCGGCGAGGTGTTAAGACTGCGTGTATGCACGACGGGTCAGTCGTGCGACGAATGCAAGCATGGTCGAAGCCCGTGGCCTAAACCGACAGGCCCTATTGACCGACGACCGGGAGCGACGTGCCTCCGGACTCGGATTCGCCCGGGCCCGTCGCGGGCGGATGGGCGCCGGGCTCGCTTTCGTATTCATCCAGATAAACATCTTCCATGTCGGTTGCGTCGACCTCTCGACGCAACAGCAAGTATACCAGTGTGCAGGCCGAGTAGCAGAAGCTGACGCCAAAGGCGGCCACCAATCCCACCAACAGATAAATCCAGAGCTTGAAGAAGCCCCGCGACACCCAACTCGTCTTAGCGAGTTCCGCCCCTTCAAGTCTCGCCCCGTCGAACCCGCCCCAAAAAGCGTTCGAGCCGTCGATCTTCGGCGCCTGCCAGATTGCAGTAAGCTTGTTCTCGCCGGTTCGCGCGCTGCCGTCGTCGCCCGCTTCCACGGTGGCGTTGCCCCAGTTCATCGTCAAGCCCACGAACAGATGCACGAATATGAGCATGACTCGAACGAGGAATTTCACGAAGCAAAAGCAAATCACGCCGTAAGCCAGCGAAACGAAATAGTAAAATGCCGCCTTCCACGGCCGGTTGTAGATGTAGTTGAATGAGCGTGCCAGGGCGTCCGCGGCGTCCGATCCCTCGGTGGCGATGGTCGGAAACAACAACCAATAGCCGCCGACGGCGGCGATGAAGACGAGTGCGATCCCGAAGCCGATCAGCAGGGCGATAACGAACAGGATTCCCACGAACAGTTCACCCACCCATGGAATGGCGCCGACCAATCCGCCCAGTGCCAGAATAAAGCCGGCCAAACCGATTAACATCCACGGCAGCAGCGGAGCAAAGATAAAGCTCTTGAGCCTCGACCAGGCGAACGTGATCCCCTCGCCGAAGCTGATGAACTCATCACGGGTTGCATGGATCGATGCGGCGCGGCACAACGCCCCCCCGAACACCGCCCAACAGAACAGCCACGCGATCGAAAAGAGTATCGCGTAGAACGGATGCATTTCGATCAGCCAGAGTTTTATGTTGACGGCGCGCACCACTTCTGCGAATACGCCTCTCGGGTCCAATGCCAGCGCCGAGCCGATCAAACCGCTTGCGACCGGCCCGGACTTGGAGAGCAGCAAGCTGAATACGCCGACGTGGTGCTTCTTCTCGATACCCTCGCCCCATTTCTTGGCGGCTTCGGACCGATCCCCCACCGCCTCCGAAAGGTAGACGTCGAGTTCGCTTTGAATGACGCGACCGCTCTGGGCGTCCACTACGGCGACGGGCTTACTGGAGGAGAACCAGGCGAAGTCGAGCAATCGGCCGGCTGTGTAAACGCTTAAGATTGCGCAAAATGCAAGGGCCAGCTTCGTAGGCCGAATGGCCATCTGAAATGCCCGGAACAATTGCGTGAAGCGCATCTGCTCCCACCAGTTGGATCGAACCGGATCCTTTTCACCCTCGGCCATACGGATCTCCTCCGAACATTCCTGCCTTCAAGACGGCTTTCCACAACGAGCACCTCGCCGACCGGTGTGCCCTCCGACGGCGAGCGGGCGTCCGTGACAAGCACGAAACCCAGAACGCGATTATAAAACGGCCCGGGACCGCGGCAAGGCCCCGATCCCAGATGTTTTTTGGGCAGTTTGGCCCCTCGTGACACCGATCCCCCAATCCCCGATTCGCTCCCTTATAAAGATCGCGATCGGGACGGCTCCGGTCAGGTCTCTACAGTTCTTATATCTGCCCTGGACCGGCGGTTCGGGTAGCCCGGATGTGTACGAATCTTCGTGTTCGGGCGAAGTGTCGGATCGGCGGCCCGTCAATCGGATGAAGAACCGCCGTTCGAGCCGGACTTTTTCGGAGCCGCCGAAGCGGCCTTGCCGTCGGTCGGTTTCGCCTTCGTGTCGCCGCTCTTGGAGTCACCACTCTTGGCGTCGCCGCTCTTAGCGTCGCCGCTCTTAGCGTCGGAAGATCCGGATGATTCCTTTTCCGCCTTGGCCGCCTTCTTATAGCTCTCGCTTCGATAGTCCGTCTGGTAGAAGCCCGAGCCCTTGAAGATCACGCCGCCGCCGGTTCCGATCAACCGCCGGACCGGTCGAACGGTCCCGCATTTTTCGCACGCGGCCTTTCCGAGCGGCGAGGCCTTGATAGATTGAAAGATGTCGAATGTCGATCCGCACTTCTTGCACTCGTATTCGTAGGTCGGCATGATTCTCACGTTCCGGTCGACGCCGGATTACCTCGTGTAGCAGCCTCGCGGCTCACTCTTTCGCTTCGGGCCCTGACGAATCCGAATCCGATTCCGAACCCGATTCCGAATCTGCTTCCGGTTTCCGTGCGGCAACCGCCACCTTGGCCGGGCGAAGCACATGGTCGTTCATCTTGTAACCCCGCTCCAATTCCTGTGTCACGGTGCCGGCGGGGGCGTCGGTCTCGAAGTCCTGCATCAACGCCTGGTGCAGTACAGGGTCGAATGCGTGGCCGGTCGCCTCGATGGGAACAACACCGTGATCGCGCAACGTCTTATCAAACTCCTCCGCGATCAGTCGGACGCCTTCCAAAATGGGATCGTCCGATTCGCTCGAGTCGAGGCTGTCGAGCGTGCGGTGAAAATTGTCCACCACCGGCAGCAACGCACGGGCAAGGCCCATACCCGCGAGTTTCAGCGACTTGGCGTGTTGCTGATGCAGGCGCCTGGAAGTATTGGCACACTCGGCCTGCGCCCGTAGGTACTTGTCCTTGAACTCGTCGCGCTCCCGGCACAGCCGGGTCGACTCATCCTCGTCCCGAGGCCCGGGTTCCTGATCTTTGTCGTTCTCCGGACGCGGTGAGGGCCCGGCGAATCTCGCCACTTCGTCGTCGCTTGCGGTGACGATCTTGCTTTCGCCGTCGATGCCCTTGGAATCGGTGTCGTCGCTCGCCACGATTCGTTAGTCCTCCCCGATGCCTGCCAGGAAATCCTTCAGTTTCTCGTAGAATCCCTTGCTTTCCGGCAGGACGCGCTTGTCTTCCGTCTCCGCGAAATCACGGAGAATGTCCCGCTGCCGCTCGTTGAGACGCCGTGGAATCTCGATCAACACGCGTACGACCTGGTCCCCCACGCGGCCTGTTCTCAGATCGGGCAACCCCTGCTTCGAGAGGCGGAGCAATTCGCCGTGTTGAATGCCCGCCGGTATGGTCACTTCCGCCTTTCCGCCCAGGGTTGGCACTTCGACATTGGCACCGAGGGCGGCCTGTGTGAAGCTGATCGGTATGTCGCACACCAGGTCGTTGCTGTGTCGCTCCAGGTACGGGTGGGCCTTGATTCGAACGTAACAGTGAAGGTCGCCGCGCTCCGAGCCGTTTTCGCCGGGCTCGCCTTCGCCGCGCAATCGGACCCCTTGTCCGTCGTGTACCCCGGCCGGAATCTTGACCGTGACAACGCGGCGCTTCGGGGAACGTCCCCGACCGTGGCAACTCTTGCAGGCCTTCGAGAACGTCGAACCGTTGCCGCGACATTCGGGGCAAACGGTCACGACACGCGTATTGAAAAAGCCCATGCCACTGGTGCGCTCGACCTGACCGTATCCCCCGCAGGTGTCGCAGGAACGAACATCGCTACCCGGCTCGGCGCCCTTGCCGGCGCAGCGGTCGCAGAAATCCTCGCGCTCGAATTCGATCGAGTGTTCGGTGTCTTTGCCCACGTCCTTGAGGCTGAGCACGACTTCGGTCTGCAAGTCGCGGCCGCGCGATACCCGCCCGCCTCCACCGAATGCCGATCCGAACAAATCGCCGAAGATGCTGAAGATGTCGTCCGGACGCATCCGAGAGAAATCGTGGCCGGCCGTCCCCGACAGCCCGGCATGACCGAATCGATCGTACTTGCCGCGTTTTTGCGGATCGGACAGGATCTCGTAGGCTTCGGCCGCTTCCTTGAATTTCGATTCGGCGTCCGCCACCTCTGATCGGTCTGGATGGTACTTCATCGCGGCCTTGCGATAGGCCCGCTTGATTTCATCGGGCGCGGCCCCCTTGCCGACACCAAGCACGTCGTAATAGTCCCGCTTTTGTGCCACCGTCATCGCCGCGTCGTGCCCGAAGCCTCTTGCACGCCTCGATTGCCTGAAACGCCCGTCAAACGAGAACGGGACGAGGCGCACCCCGTCCCGTGGTCACTCGGATGCTCCATTACTTATCGGATGGCGCCCGGAATCTCCTGATCCTCATCCTTGCCTTTCCACTCGGTGATCATCACATCGGTGGTCAGGAGAAGTCCGGCCACGCTTCCTGCGTTTTGCAAGGCCGATCGCACGACCTTGGCCGGGTCGATGATGCCGGCCTTGACGAGGTCGCAGTATTCGTCCCGACGGGCGTCGTAGCCGAAGTTACCCGTCTTGGCGAGGATTTCGGACACCACCACGGCGCCGTCCTTACCGGAGTTGTCGGCGATCTGTCGTGCCGGCGACTGCAAGGCCCGCATGACGATGGTCATGCCGGTCCGCTCGTCACCGCTGACCTTCTTGGACGCGGCCTCGATCGGTTCGATCGTACGAAGTAGCGCCAC
>JAPULF010000653.1 GCA_027295245.1 Planctomycetota bacterium | reverse complement strand
CCGGATGCACAGCGGCAAACAGGCGCCGCGAAGGAGCACCAACCGTGACCGAACGAATCAGTGACATCGCCTTTACCGACTCCGTCAAGTCGGCGCAACGCCGACTCGGCTCGCGTCGGTCCGTCGAAACCATGATCCAGGAGCGCGACTGGCCGCAGAAAATTGACCCGGCCTTGGCGGAGTTCATTGCCCAGAGCGACTCGTTCTACCTTGCCACCGCCGGCGCCGATGGACAGCCCTACATCCAGCACCGCGGCGGGCCCAAGGGTTTCCTGAAGATTCTCGACGAGCGCACTCTCGCCTTCGCGGACTACGCGGGCAATCGGCAATTCATCTCCACCGGCAACCTGGCCGACAACGACCGGGTGTTCATCTTCCTGATGGACTACGCCAACCGCCGTCGGTTCAAACTCTGGGGCCGAGCCGAGATCGTCGAGGACGATGCCGAACTCACGGCGCGGGTATCCGACCCGGCCTATCGCCAGGGGCGCGCCCAGCGCGTCTTCGTGTTTCGGATCAAGGCCTGGGATGTGAACTGCCCGGCTCACATCACCCGCCGCTTCGACGAGGCAGAAGTCGCCGCTTTGACTGAGTCGCTGCGGGCCCGAATCGGCGAACTCGAAGCCGAGAAAGCGGCAATGCGCGCACGACTCGAACGGAAGCCCGAATGAAGACGTAACATGGATCCATACATGCAAGGAACAAGAAAGGAGAACACCCGTGACAACCGAACAAGTTACATCCAACGTGTTCAACTTCAGCGACGCAGACTTCGCGAATGAAGTCCTGCAATCCAAGCAGCCTGTTCTGGTGGACGTCTACGCCGACTGGTGCCCACCGTGTCGAGCTTTGGCTCCCACGGTCGAAGAACTGGCCGGCGAATTCGCGGGCCGAGTCAAAGTCGGCAAACTGAACACGGACGCCAACCCCGAAACGCCTGCGCGATACGAGGTCCGCTCCATCCCCACCCTGCTGCTGTTCGAGAAGGGTGAAGTGGTGCGGCGCTTCGTTGGTCTCACCAGCAGAAAGGACTTGGCGGCAGCCCTGAACCGGGTGCTGGGCTGATCACAGTCGGACGGGAAAACTGAAGGAACCCAGTCGGGAACCTCTGTCATGGCCGAGCGAGGCCGAAAAAGGAGATCAAGAATGGCACTTTATGGAATCTACGGCAGTCACACCACGGAGGCATGTCCGTGGAACAACATTGAAACGGCCAAGAGATTGAACGGGCTCGACGACGGCGCGCTGGAGAGCGTGGCCAAAGAGCACGGAATTCGAGAGATCATCGGTCAGTATCATTCGGCCCTGGAACATACCTTCCTCTGGGTAGTCGATGCGGAAGATCCGCATCAGGTGCAGGCGTTCTGCGTGGCCGCCGGTGTGGCCGCCTTCAACAAACTCACCATTGTTCCGTTGATCACCTTCCGTGAAGGCGTCATTCCGGGGCTGAAGCGAATCCACTCCCTGTAGGGGTTTCGCGCAGGGGAGTACAATTGTGCATGAACGGACGTTGCCAACCAGGAACCCGGGCGGAGCCGGGGCGCGCCGCGCCTCCCCACCGCCGGCCCGTTCTGCAACAGACCGAATCGCTCAACCGGTAAAGGAGAACTCGATGAACAGCTCAAAGCATACCAGGACGGCAGTCGTAACCGGAGCCTCCAGCGGAATCGGCTACGGCATCGCCGAAGCATTCCTCAAACAAGGCGCCAACGTGGTGATGAACGCGCGCAACGAGACCAAGCTCGTCGCCGCGGCGAAAAAACTGGGAGCCCCCGAGCGGATCGCGGTCGTGGCCGGCGACATCGGCAGCGCGGACACCGCACGGCGGATCGTCAACACGGCCAAAGAACGCTTCGATGGCCTGGATGTACTGGTAAACAACGCGGGAATCTTCGCGTCGCGGCCTATCGCCGAATATTCCGAATCCGACCTGGACGGTTACCTCAATTTTCTGAAGGGAACCTTTCTGCTCACGCAGGCCGCCGTCGAACCCATGCGCAATTGCGGCGGCGGCGCGGTCATCAACATCACCACCATCCTGGCGTTCCGCGGCGTGCGATCCGTCCCGGCCAGCGCTCCGATGGCCGGCAAGGGCGGAATCCAGGCGCTCACTCAGACCCTCGCCATTGAACTGGCGCCGGACAACATCCGCGTCAACGCCATCGCCCCCGGGCTGATCAGGACCCCGATCTATGGGAAGAGCGACGAGGAATTCGCCGAACTGAACGGCATGCAGCCGCTCGGTCGGGTGGGCGAAGTCTCGGACATCGTCGACGCCGCCCTCTACCTCGCCGAGGCCGGTTTCGTGACCGGGGTAGTCCTACCTGTGGACGGAGGCATCGCCGCCGGCGGGGAGTGACTGGATGTGCCGGTTAAGAACGCCGATGTCTTTGCTGGACTGACCATGGTGACCCGGCCGTCCTTCAGTTGCAGTTGGGGGGCGAGAGGGTAGTCGAGCCGCCGAACAGGCCCGCAAACAAGGCGAAGTCCACAAGATTGACCGTGAAACAAAGGGGACATTCTACTTTTCCGATACCGGCGACTTAATCCCAGTTTTCTCCCGCGCCCCAAACGTGTTACCCCGACTTTCTT
>JAPULF010000652.1 GCA_027295245.1 Planctomycetota bacterium | reverse complement strand
GAACAGGAACATCTCGGCGATCAACAGCTCTCGACGCATCGCCCGATTGGCCAGCTCGGTGCCGGCCCAGCCTTCGATCAACTCCTCGTACCATCGGTAGGCCTTCATCAGATCCCCGTCGCGCGGTTTCGCGTTCTCCGCGGAGTACTCGGTGTCCGCGGCGTAGAACAGGGCCTCCTGCCAGCGATTTGATTCCGGAAAGTCCTTGAGCCACTGCTTGAACATCTTGCGTGCGGTTTTGTATTCGCCCCTGGCAAGCGTCGACCGGGCCAGTTCCAGGTCGCCGTCTTCGGTGCCCGGGATCGGCGGTGCGATGGATATCCATTCTCCCGTTTCGGGATCAAATTCGCTGCGTTCGGCGTATGATTCGGAGTCTTGGGCCGGGGCGAGCGGTGCGGCGATGAAGAGGATTGCGACTGCCGGTATGAGGTGGCGTTCCATCCGTGGACCTCCGGTCGGTGGTACAGCCTGTTGGCCCGATTGGCCGAAGAGGCATCTCGGCGGATTCTACATTCCGTAGCCGGACCTGGGTACTGGTAGAGTTTGGTTCCTTCGACCGGACGCATCCCCAGCATCCCGGCGTGCCCAGGGACAGGCATTGGGGCAGGCTTTGGGGCAGGCGGCCTTGGGCCCGTGGAAGCGACTGACAAGCACCGGCCAGACGCCGGATCTGCATTCGCATTGCCTCCCGCCGGGTCCGAGTTATAATCCGCCTGGGTCGTCCTCCCACCGGAGCGGCGGCAGCGACGATGGATCATCGAGTCCCGGCATGGATGTGTTTCGAACGATGAATCGACTGACCGGGATGATCTTGGTGTTGTCGACGGTAGTACACGGCTGCGGCTACACGACGAATCGCGGCTTCCGCGAGACGAATTCGAACAACGACCGAATTCGGACGATCGCGGTGGAAGTTTTCGAATCCAAGGAGTTTCGACGCGGAATCGAGCTACAACTGACTGAATCGCTAAAGAAGCGGATTAACTCGGACACGCAGTATCGGCTGGCCAAGAAGTCTTATGCCGATACGATCTTGACGGGAGAAGTTCTGGAGGTTCGGCAATCCACGATCGGTCGGGATTTTCGGACGGTTCGCCCGCGGGAGACGGCCGCCACGCTTCTCGTGAGCTTCCAATGGAAGGACTTGAGGAACGGCGAAATCCTGATGGAACGGCCAAACTTCGTGCAAACAGTGGATTACACGCGGTTATTGGGCGAGGATTTCTATCATGCCATGCAGCGCGAGACCGATCGTATGGCCGAACGAATCGTCGAGGCGATGGAATCCCAGGATTGGTGATTCGTTTGGAGTATAATCCGATACTATACTACATGGGGCGTCTTCAGGGGGCGTCTGCGAGCCGTGACGGAAAGTGTTTAACGTCCTGAAATGAATAAGGTTGGTGATTGATGTCGAGCACGGACGTCGAGCCCGACGATCAGAATCAGAAGAAGCCCACCAAGCCACCGCCGCCCAAGATGCGCATGTCCCGCGGGGTCGTGAGTTGGATCGGGTTCGCGATGGTCGCTCTGATGATCGCGATGGTCGTGAAAGGAAACCTCACGCCCCAGGAGTCCATGGATATTTCGACTTTTTGGGTGGAACTGGAAGAAGGCAAGTTCGAGAAAGTCACCCTCCGCGGCGACTCCATCGACGGCAAGTACAAGCCCGAACACATTGCGAAGGGCAAGAGCGGCGAATTCACCTGCAAGTATCCATGCCAAAACGAGTTCCCGACGGTCGAGGCCAAGATCCGGGCCGCCGATCCGAATATCAAAGTGAGCTATGTGCCCAGCAGCACCCCCATGATCAACATGCTGATCAACATCGTACCGTGGATCCTGATCTTCGCGTTTATTTGGTTCGTGGTGATCCGGCAGCTTCGGGCATCGGCGGGTGGTCCGGGCATGCTGGGCAGTTTCGGACGTTCCCGGCACAAGGTTAGCAACAAGGAACTGACCAACATCACGTTCGCCGACGTGGCCGGGGTGGAAGAGGCCAAGGAAGAGGTCCTCGAAATCGTCCAGTTTCTCAAGAATCCCAAGAAGTTTCAGCGTCTGGGAGGCCGCATTCCGCGAGGCGTTTTGCTGGTCGGACAGCCGGGTTGCGGAAAAACGCTATTGGCGAAGGCCATCGCGGGTGAAGCAGACGTTCCGTTCTTTTCGATCAGCGGCGCGGACTTTGTGGAGATGTTCGTGGGTGTAGGGGCTTCGCGGGTACGCGACTTGTTCCGCTCGGCGAAGGAAAACTCGCCCTGCATCATCTTCCTGGACGAAATCGACGCGGTCGGCCGTCGACGGGGCGCGGCCTACAACGGTGGGGGTCACGACGAACGCGAGCAGACGCTCAATGCCATCCTCGTTGAAATGGACGGCTTCGACACGTCGGATCAGGTGATCGTCATTTCGGCGACGAATCGGGAAGACATCCTCGATCCCGCACTGACACGCCCCGGCAGATTCGATCGCAATGTCTACGTGCCATTGCCCGATCTCCGCGGGCGGCTCGAAATCCTCAAGGTTCATGCCAAGAAGGTCAAACTAAAGCCCGGCGTGGACCTGATGCGCATCGCCCGCGGAACGCCGATGTTCAGCGGAGCGGAGTTGGCGGCGGTGATCAACGAAGCCGCGTTGCATGCGACCCTGCAAGGCAAGGACGCGGTGGAGGGCGACGACCTCGAAGAGGCCCGCGACAAGGTTCGCTACGGCCGTTCGAACAAGAGTCGGGAGATCGAGGAGAAGGAGCGGTCCGCGACGGCGTATCACGAAGCGGGGCACGCGGTGCTGCAGGTGCTGCTGTCCGACGCCGATCCGCTGCACAAGGTCACGATTATCCCGCGAGGCCAGGCCCTCGGGGCAACCATGTCGCTGCCGGAAAAGGATCGATACGGCTTCGGTCGAAAGTGGCTTCACGCAACCATGCGGGTCTTGTGCGGGGGTCGGATCTCGGAGGCCCGGTTCAGCGGCGACACCAGCAGCGGGGCGGCACAGGATATCCAACACGCCACGGCCTTTGCAAAGTCCATGGTCGTGGATTGGGGCATGAGCGATGTCCTGGGGTTCGTCAAGTACTCCCCGGACGGAAAGAGCGAATACATCATTCCTCAGAAGCCCTATGCGGACGAGACCGGAAAGCTCATCGACGACGAAGTCAAGCGATTCATCGACGAGGCCTTCAAGGACGCCCAACGCATCGTGGACGAAAACTGGGAACGGGTCGTGGCCGTCGCGAAAGCTCTGTTGAAGCACGAAACGCTCGACGTTTCCGAAGTCGAGGCCCTTTGCCGCGGCGAATCACTCGACAAGCCCAGCCTTTCGGGATTGCTGGCGGACGAGAC
>JAPULF010000651.1 GCA_027295245.1 Planctomycetota bacterium | reverse complement strand
CGCAGAGAGAGGCGGCCTCCAGATCGGTCCGCTGGTGGAACACCTCGACCACGCGGTGACGGACGGTTTGTTCACCGTCCAGCTCGACTTCACGGTGGAGCCATACACCAACGACAACAGCGAAGCCCGCTGGCTTGAGATCGAGGTGCGAAGTCCGGCCGGTGTGGGCGGCTTCACCAGACTCGATGACCGGCAGAAGCTGATGCCGACGCCGTTCAGCCTGGCCACTCGAGGCGTGCACGTGGACGCCGACGGGAAGGTCGGCATCGGCGGGATGCCCGACCCGCTTTCCTCAGCGATTCTTCAAGTCATTGGTGGCCGCGGCAGATTCAAGGATGGGATCTTCAGCAGCACCATAGACAGCATCGGGGGCCAGTCGCTGACCCTGCAGGACACGATGACGATCGACACGTCTGGCAACGTCGGCATCGGGGTGAAAGCGCCGGCAGCAAAGTTGCACGTTATGGGCAAGCTAAAGGTCGGTAACTCGATCGAGATCGGAGGTGAGTCTGGCACTGATGACACCATTATCTCGACCGCTGGGACTATTGACTTCGTCGACAGCGGACTGGTCACCACCGGCAACGTCGGCATCGGGACGACGAACCCGGCCGCCAAGTTACATGTCGTCGGGAATGAGATCCTGACCGAGGATTACCGATCGCCGGCGGGTTTGGTCGGACGGCGGGCCAACGGGACCAGCGCAGCGCCGACGCGGGTTGGCACTAACGACTCGTTGGTGCTCATCGGCGGTGGCGGGTATGACGGTACGGCATTCTCGCCCCCGGAAGGCGCCATCGAGATCCTCGCCGCGGAACCGTGGGAATCGGGGGAGCATGGGACCTTCATGCGTTTCAATACTACCGCCAATGGCGGGACGTCCACGCGGGAGCGAATGCGAATCAGCCACGACGGCAATGTCGGCATCGGGGCGTTCGGGCCGCCGCTGCATCCGCTCGACGTTCGAAGCTCCGCGATCGTCACGATCAACGGGGAGTCCTCGGTTTTCAGTGGTACGGGCGTCCGCGGTTGGCACACCGCGCCGTCGGGAATCGGCTGGGGGGTGATTGGGAGAACAAACAGTTCGGATGGGTTCGGTGTCCTCGGTTGGCACACCAATCCGACCGGAACCGCGCCTGCGGTCAACGGGATAACGCATTCCGGGAGCCGCAATGCTGCCGGCGTAACGGGTACGGTCAACGACACTACTCCCGGGAGCTTTTCGGCCGGTGTACGAGGGGTTAACAACGGGACGGGAGATCTCGGCATCGGCGTCTGGGGATCGCAGGCCGGCGACGGCTGGGGAGTCTATGGGCGGGTTCCCGATGGCTGGGGCGTCTATGGCGAAGCCACCGAAAACTCGGGGGACAACGTCGGGGTTGTTGGGAGAACGGCCAGTCCGGATGGCTGGGGGGTTTTCTCTTTCGGCAGGTTCGGCGCTACCGGAGCCAAGGACTTCATCCAGCCGCACCCGACCGATCCCTCCAAGGAGATCCGCTTCGTCTGCCTGGAGGGCAACGAGTCGGGCACCTACTTTCGCGGCACGGCCCGGCTGGTGGAAGGCCGGACGGTCATTAAGGTACCGGAGGAATTCAGACTCGTCAGCGAGACCGAAGGGGTGACCGTGCAGTTGACGCCCATGGGCCCCAACGCCGGCCTGTGGGTCCAAGCCAAGGGTCTTGACCAGATCGTTGTCCGCGGCAATGGGGAAGTGGACTTCGATTACTTCGTCAACGGCGTTCGGCGGGGCTTCGCCGATCTGGAGCTGATTCGCGAAAACCACGCCTACGTACCCGTCGAACGCGGAGTGCCCTACGGCACCCAGTATCTCGAGGCGCATCGCCGCATCCTGGTCGAGAACGGGATTCTCAATCCCGACTTCACGCCCAATGAGGAGACCGCTGCCCTAATGGGCTGGACGCTGAAAGATCCCGTCTCGAATGATCAACTAGAAAATGATGAACGAGGAGGTGAACGGTGAATCAAGTACGAAGAATAGTCGTTGCGGGCGTGCTCCTGAGTCTGCCGGCGGCGCTGCCCGCACAGGCTCAGGACTTCGACCTGAGCTGGCACACCATCGACGGCGGCGGGGAGATGTTCAGCACCGGCGGAGGCTTTGAGCTGGGCGGCACCATCGGCCAGCCCGACGCGAACGAAGTGGTCCTCACCGGCGGCGAATTTGAGCTCATCGGCGGCTTCTGGGCCGTTGCCGAGTGCGATCCCTGTGACATGAACTGCGACGGCGTCGTCGACGCGCTCGACATCGAGCCGTTCCTGGATCTGCTCTTTGGGGGCGGCACCCCGTGTGATTTCTGTACCGGCGACGTCAACGGCGACATGCGCATCGATGCCGGCGACATCCAGGGCTTCATCGAGTGCCTGTTTCCGTAGCGTCGAGTCAATGGTGCGGAACCCTATTCGGCGGCGGCTTATACGTCCCGGATCTGTGCTCTCCCTCGTTCGGCCAACGAGCCGAGCACAGCAAGCTCATGACCGCGGCGGGTCGGAGCGTCCTGGCCGATGGATACTTGCATAAGCATGCAGGACAAGGAGACCAAACCATGACCAATTGCGAGCATTCGCACAACGACCTGAGGGTGAGCGGCACGCTCTTCCAAGATGTCATTGCAGGCACGAATAACTTCGCAGCACTTCCTCAAGTCACACTAAGGGAGAACGGAACAATGAAACGACTGCTTGCGACATGTGTTGTAGGCCTGCTTGTTGTGGGTACCGCCAACGCGCAGGTCCGAATTTTCTTGGACCCCGTAGGAGTCGGCGAACATGGCGACCGAGGCGACCCCGCTGGTCCGGATCCGCTGAGCTACGGCAACCCGGTGACTAACGGATCAGGCGGGGCGACGACGCGGCTCTACGTCTACGGCGAGTTTCTCGGAGAGAACGACCTTTGGCTTGCGGTCAACTTTGACATCACCGCCGACGGCGGCGACAAGAAGATAACCGGCGCGTCGATGTACAACAACAATCGTCGTTGGACTCACTGGGACACGGGGCACACGCAAACGCAGGCCATGTACCGCGGCAGCTGGATCGGTAATCCGGCCGAAGCCCCCGGGGGCATGTGGAACTGGGATGAGGCCGAAGCCACTGCCAGGACCGGCGATCCTTTCAACGCCGCGGACAATTCGGATGCCCAGCACTATCGCCGCAATTGGGATTCGATGGGTGGCGGTCTGGGCACCACGCTGCTCGGTTGGATCGACGTCACGGGCACCAGTGGCAATCTCTGGATGACCGTCGAGCCGCCGATCTTCGCCCGCAAGGCTGGTGGCCCCGACGATTTTGTTTACTTCGGCTTCGGCGATGACCCGGTCGGTACCGGTGAAATCGGCGTTCGCACCGATTTGCCGGAGCAGACCAGCGTGCCCGAGCCCGCCAGCCTGATGCTGCTGGGCCTGGGCGTTCTAGCTCTGCGTCGTCGTCGTTAGGACGAATCGAAAAGTCAGTGCCTGAAAGTTGGTTGCTCGCGTTAATTCGCCTCCAAGAAATCATTGGGGCTGGACGTGAGTCGAGGAGGACGAGACCGCCTAGCTCCGGTGAAAACAGCGGAATTATCAGCGGTTCGATGATTTAATACCGCGATGAGCAGTTCACTATCGCAGAAGACGGGAACTGCCGATTCACGGACGGATCGCGACGGCAAGGGGCAATTCGTAGCCGGCAACCCGCATTGCTGGGGGCCGGGCCGTAGCGGCAATCTAAGTGGCCGGCCCAGAGGCGCCAGCTTCGCAACCGCATTGGCAAAGCAGGCCGCAACGCCCGTCTCCGATCGCGAAGAGATGGCCAAGATCGCCCGGTCGATCGGCCTCGATCCCGAGCAAGCGCAGAACATCGACGTCGTCGCGGCGCTCTTCTACGCTGCGCTGTCGCGCTCGCTCCTGCGAGCCGCAACCGGCAACGGCCGCGCGGACGACAAGCTGGTCGGTATGCTGCAGGTGTTCCTCAAGGCGCTCGAGCCGGCCGAACATCGCCTCACTGGCCCCGACGGCGGTCCGATCCCGATCGCGGCCGTGGTCGCCAACGTGCAGCCGGCGATCGGCAAACGGCCCAATCCCGGCGCGAGACAGGGCGAGGGTCTCGTTCGCATGAGCGAACGAGACGCGAAAAAGGTGTCTCTGTTTTGTCGCGCGCCACTTGTTCGAGGACGGTCTCGTTCCCTCTAGTTGAAACCGGGTAGCGAAACTGAGCGACCCGCCGGTTAATGAAGAGCGCCGAGGCCGAGACGCCTCGGCGTCTGCGTTTCTATCGCGAGTCTCCGCAAGGGGTTAACGGCACGCCTCCATCGTCGCGGGTCTCTCACGCCGCGTCGCGCGCGACGGTACAACGGCGTCTCTCGCGGTGCCAGGAGCGCCGATCGCAACGAGTCTCTGAGTCTCTCGGCGTTGCCGACCCGGGGGTTAACGCGCTCATAACCCGACGGGGCAGGGAGATGTCGCGCGCGTCACACCCGGGAGCCGGGTACCGAACAGAATACTGGGTTATCGCGCGCGGGTGACTGAGCAAAGCGACGGAGGATGCGCCGTCTTGCAGCGTCCCCCGTATGGTTTTGATTGTCGCGAACTTCTCGTCGCTCCTGCGGGCCGCAACCGGAAACGGCCGCGCCGGTCGGGTGCTGGCACAGGGGTGACGGGCGCGGTAGATTGCGGCGGGATAACGGTCGCCGATCATTCGACTTCGCTTGGGCTTGATTCGCGGCCGAGCCATAACTTAGGAAGTCTAACCTGTCTTAACGAAACTTGTAGGCGCTTTACAAAATATTTTCCCGAGGATAGCTTGGCGACTAAGAAACCGATGATTGCGGCACACGTCGATCCGGAGTTGCGCGAGCGCCTGCGGGTGCTGGGAGTGAAACTGCGGCGCTCGCAGTCGGATGCACTCAGGTTGGCCGTTGAAATGGTCCTCTGTGATGGCGTAAACGCGGCCGCGGCCCGGCTGAATGCGTTCGCCTCG
>JAPULF010000650.1 GCA_027295245.1 Planctomycetota bacterium | reverse complement strand
TCGTGACGACGATTGCGTCCGCCAAGTCCGCAACCGCCCGCGCCATTAAGGGCCTCTTGGTACGATCGCGATCGCCCCCGCAACCGAAAACACACCACAGCTTCCCGCCGGTAAGCCGCTTGGTCGCACCGAGCACGTTGCGAAGCGCATCATCGGTATGGGCGTAATCGACAAATACCTGATAGCCCTCCCCTTCGGTCGCAACGCGTTGCAGCCGGCCGGGGACCTCTTGGAGCGACGCGAGCCCGCGCCCCGCGGTGGTCAGATCGACATCGAAATCAAGGGCGATCGCCGTCGCCGCCAGGGCGTTGGCGATGTTGTATCGTCCGATCAGGGAAGTCCGAAACTCGATTGCGTCATCGCCATGCTCCAGGACGAATCGACTCCCGTTGATGTCCTCCCGAACGCGACTCGCACGTACGGCGGCCCTTTCGCTGAAACCGTAGCGGACGATGCGGCCTTCGCACCGCTCGACAATACGATCGGAAACCGGCTCATCGGCGTTGACGATCCCGACAGAGTCCTTCGAAAGCCCGTCGAAAAGGCGCCGCTTGGCTTCCAGATAGTCCTCGGGGGACCCGTGGTAGTCCAGGTGATCCTGCGTCAAATTGGTGAAGGCCGCGACCGAAAACTGCACCGCATCCGTGCGATGTTGTGCCAGGCTGTGCGACGACACCTCCATGACAGCGATGTCGGCGCCGGCGGCATGTGATTCGACGAGGTGGCGCGTCAGCATTTCCGGATCGGGCGTCGTCAACGCGGCAGGAATCGTGCGTCCCACCAGATCGTATTCGATCGTGCCGAGAAGCGCGACCCGATGACCCGCTTCCCGCAGGATCGCACGCGTCATGAAGCCCACCGTGCTCTTCCCATTGGTCCCCGTCACGCCGACGACTCTCAGCCCCCCGGAAGCCTGAATCGTATCGAGACCATGAAACGCGGCCGTGACCGCGGCCAAGGCCCGACGCGTGTTGGGCACCCGAACAACCACCGGTCCGGGCTCCACAGAATGACCCGCCTCCACGACCACGGCGACCGCGCCGCGTCGGACGGCGTCACCGATAAACGCCGCGCCGTCGGCCCGCTGCCCGCAAACCGCCACGAAGAGCGAACCCGGCGTGACCCGCCGAGAGTCCGACACGACGTCTCGAACCTCGACCCGCTCCCATTCGCGGTCGACATCGGAGCACAAGGAGGCCCGATTCAACAGCGCCCCGAGCCGGGCTACGGGTACTTGCTGCACGGTCTTCGACCCGTTCTTGCTCATATCGGCGACATTGTAACGATGCGGCTCAACGATTCGTCAACGAAACAATCCGCGACCCCAATGCCTGCAAGCGCCGGCGATCGCCGCATCACCCATGGCGGCGCCGGCAGTCGTCAATCGACCGGCCGTGTCGCCTGGGCCGCATTCACCGATGCCGGAGGATCGTCCGGCGGGATTTGCAAATACGCAAGCGTCCGCGCAAGGATTCGCCGCGCCGCCGGTGCGGCAACGGTGCCGCCATAGTATCCGAGCGAGCGATCCGGGCGTCGGACGGAGACCAGTACCATCACCTGCGGATTTCGTGCCGGCGCGCCGCCCACGAAGGATCCGACATATGCGTCTCGTTCGTAACCCCCGCCTCCCCGTTTTGGGATTTGCGCTGTTCCAGTCTTGCCGAACACCTGATAATTCGACAACTTAGCTCTCGAATTCCCACTGGAAACAACGCGAAGAAGGATCTTGTTCTTAATCGTCTCAGCAATCTCTTCGCTGATTGCCCGGCCGACCGGAGGTGGATTCGAGAAATCGTTCACAATCCGCCCGTCGGCGGCAAGTACGGCTCTCAAGACGTGCGGTTGAACCAACATCCCCCCGTTCGCAAACACACAAAACGCCCGAACCAGTTGTACGGCCGTCACGGCGATTTCCTGTCCCATCGGGACGCTCGTCACCGAATAGTCGTCCCATCGATCCAGCGGGCGGAGAATCCCGCGATCCTCGGCTTGCAGGTCGATGCCGGTCTTCTCGCCGAATCCGAATTGCTTTACATACGCATACAGCCTTTCTTTACCCAATCGCGTTCCGATCTTGGCCATGCCGATATTGCTGGACTTCACCAGCACATCCACGAAGCTCAGCTTTCCGTACGGATGGTGGTCGTGAAGACGACGCGTCCCGACTATCCAAAGCCCTCCCTCGCAGTCGATCACTTCGTCCAGCCTGACGACGTTTTCCGCCAAGGCCGCGGCGGCGATCACCGGCTTGAACGTGCTGCCCGGTTCGAACGGATCCGTAATCGTACGGTTGCGATAGCGCTCGGGGTCGTAATCACGGTAACGACCCGGATCAAATCCCGGCACGTTGACCATGGCGAGAATGGCGCCGGTCTTCGGTTGCATGGCGATCGCGAATCCGCTTTCCGCGTCATACTCGCCTACGGCCGACAACAGTTCGTGTTCGACGATGGCCTGAATCTCCGCATCGAGAGTGAGAATCAGGTGCAATCCGTCCCGCGACGGACGGTAGCCGTGATCAGCCAGCCAAAACGCCTTGCGGCCGGCATCACGTATGATGGTCTTGTGCCCGTTCTCGCCGCGCAGCCACTCGTCACACTGACGCTCCAAACCGGTCACGCCGACCCCATCCGGCGATACGAAACCGATGATGCTCGCGGCGATCCCGTTCATGGGATAGCTGCGGGCAGGTTCATCGAAAACGCCCAAGCCGTGAATGCCCGATTGCCTGATTCGGCCCGCTTGCGCCTCGGTGACGCCGCGTTGAATGACGAAAAACCGTCGATCACCGGCGGCCACCAGGTCATCTCCCAATTCGACCGCGTCCAGACCGAGAATGGCGGCCACGCGCCGGGCAGCCTCTTGTTTGTCGGGAATGATCTTGGGATCCGCAAAAACGCTGCGCCGAAGGACCGTGGTGGCGAAGATAAAGCCCCGGCTGTCCGCAATCTTGCCGCGGCGCGACCGTATCGGAATCACCGATCGATGCTGCCGATTGGCGCGAGACAGCAACGCCTCCCCGTCGTGGGTGCTGATGAATACGAGTCGTCCGATCAGACCTAAGAACGCAGCCATCACCAGGACAGTGATGACTTGTGCATTTCGAAGTGAGCGACGCTTTCGCAAGGCATCCTTTCCTGCGAGTGTCGAAGCGGTCCTTCGGACCGCTTGCGCCGAACGTAGGTTTCTAATGAGCTCGACCGTCGGCGGCGGCCCCGGTCCTCGCGGCCGGAGGCACTACGCGCAATCCCATGAGCATCGCGCGGCGCCTAATCTCTTCCGGGCCGCGCAAGCGAGCCATGTCCGTTTCCAACTTCCAGAGGCGCTGCTCGATTGCGGTCTGCTCGCCGTGGAGCTTGTGGATTCGATTGGCGGCCCGGGCCGACTCTTCCCTGGTTACAACGATCGCAACTCCTATGACAACCATCAGGAACAAGACCAGCATCCCGCGGGTAACTGTCATCAATCGCTCCGGCTACTCGAAATCATCCCAATACCTGACGGCACTGGCCGACATCGTCGGCGATTTCTCGCCCAGCGGAAGCCGGATCTTCATCCCGGGTTTCAACTCGTGCTTGTTGTTCAGTCGATCTCGATTCAAATCGAATATCTCGGCGAACCGGCGCTCGCTACCGAGCTCATTTCGGGCAATCGTCGACAAACTGTCGCCTGATCGAATCTCGTACCATCGAAACCTCGACGACGGCATCGAGTCGCGCACGATCCCGGTTGGGTTGATCGTTCGATCGGAGTTGACCGCGGAACGGGAGTTGAAACTCGATCCAGCGTCCAGGGGAATCGGAATTCGGACATTTCCGTCTCCGACTGCCGACCCGGCCGGCACGAATTCAAGCCCGCTCAGCCCGTTCAGCCCCTGCAACATTGCGACCGCAACATTTTCGCCTTCGTCGAGCGAAGGAATCCTCAACTTGTCGCCGGCCCGTACCGAGTGGATCTGCTTTAAGACGTCCCGATTCGCGTCAAAAATGGCCTTGATGCGGGCCGGTGTCGATCGCCCGTAATAACGGGCCGCGATTTTCCCGAGACACTCGCTCGGTTGGACCGCGTGAATCGTCATGATCGTGGGCGGGCGAGTCGGAATCGGCTTGGCATTCTCGGTCCTTCGTTCGGTACGCGTATCCGGCATATCGCTTACGCGGTCTGATGAGGCGATTGCCATCGGATCGGCGCCGCTCTCGGCAATGCCCTCGCCGATGTCGTCTGCGCCCACGTATATCGGCGTCATATCAATGGGGGATTCCTGCAGTGAGGTGGCGTCGGCAGCATCCGAACTCTCCACTGGCAGATTCAGTCTTTCCACAAGCCAATCGGGAAGGGCAGGAACGGCCTCGCCATCGGCTGCGAGCGAACTCGGCACCAGTTTTTCGTTGGGGGGCTCATCCATGATCGGAGCGGTGTCATCAAGGCCGACAAATCCCGGCGGCCGCAGTTGTTCATCGACCGCGAGTTTGCCGTCGTCATGGAGCGGCGGGATTGAACCCGTTCTCGAACCCTCATCGGTCGCATCCGCGACACGGAGGCCCGTTCCCCCGACGCCGCGGTTGGCCCCCTTCTCCGAGAGGATGATGGCGAACAAAATGATGAAAGCTAGCCCGACCAGCAGACCAATCTTCGTTTCCTTGGTCATTCAGGGCACCTCCCTGTGCATAGGAACCACAGTTTTACATTCGCGAGCAACAATTCACAAGTAAGAAACCTGCATTTCCGCAACACGGAGCTTGGCGGAGCGGCTCCGTGGGTTGAGACGGCGCTCGTCTCGGTCGGCCATGATCGGTTTCTTGTTTACTAAACGATACAGTCCCTCGATGGATCGCCCTCGAAAATCTTTCTTGACGATGCGATCCTCCATGCTATGGAAGCTGATGACGGCGATGCGTCCGCCCGGTCTCAAAAACTTCGGCACATGCGATAAAAGCGCGTGCAACGACCCTAATTCGGCGTTCACCGCCATGCGTAGCGCCATGAACGTGCGCGTCGCCGGGTGGATTCGTCGGCGGTGCGAACTCGGTCGTTGACCGACTGCCGACGCAACTAACCGGGCAAGTTCCACTGAACTGTCCAGTCGACCGCGGCGGCGCGCTTCGCAAATCCGCTTTGAGATTATTCGGCTGTGGGACTCCTGACTCTGCATGTAAAGTAAATTCGCCAGTTCCCCGGATGAGAGCGAATTCACCAGATCTGCCGCCGTGGTTCTCTGGCCGGGGTCCATCCGCATGTCCAACGGCCCGTCAGCCTCGAAGCTGAACCCTCGCCGACCGTCGGCAAGCTGGTTGCTGCTCAAGCCCAGATCGGCCAGGATTCCGTCTACCCTGTCCACGCCGAGCTCCGCCAGAACGGTTTCCAGCTTCCCGAAATCCGAGTGAGACAGTTGAACCCGCCCCGAGAACGACGAGAGACTATCGGCGGCCAGCGCGAGATTCGCAGGATCGCGATCCAGCCCGATCACCCGGACGTTCGGCATGTCTTCCAAGAGCAGCTTCGAATGGCCCCCGAGACCGACCGTACAGTCCACTATGACCTGCCGATGCGGGCCCGACAGATATTCGATGACGGCCTCAGCCAGCACGGGAACGTGTGATGGCCCCGTATCCGTCAATCACACTGCCTTTTCCCGCCGGCTCCGACGATGCCTGTGTCAGAAGGCGATGAAAGAGGGCGCCCGTTCGTCATCCGTGACGAACAGGCACTTCCCAAACGCGTTGGGCCGTCGACGCCGTCCCTCAATCCTCGCGCACCGATCACGGGACCCTCGCCGAAGTGCCCAACACGCTCGGTTCCCTGCGGTTGTGACACCCCTCTTGAACTGCCACGGCCGATCCTTCGGTCTCCGGGGTTCACGGCGAACTAGCCCTTTACTCCTTCAGCGGGCTATCAACCCCGGCCTTCGCGGCCGCAACTTCCCGTCGCCCAGTGGCGATGTACCAAGACGAAACGCACCTCGTGCCCGCCAGCGCCGACGCGCGCGACCTTGTCATCCGTGGGCCGCGCCGTCTGTTCTCGCTTGCGTTCCAATCGTTTGGCGAGCGGACGGGAGCCCTCATCCGACGCCCGTCCGCGCCGCCGCACTCGAACCTACCTCACCCGGCCGATCCCGCGCCGGCCACTGGTCAGGTTTCTCCGGCCGATGGGCCGGTTTGCCGCTCCGATTGCTTGTAGGCGCTCCGCGCCTTTAACTGATACTCGCGATAGTTCTTCCAATTCGCCTCAGCGTCCTCTTCGAATTGATTCCTGGGACGAATCTCCAAATGGTCCCGAACACCGCAAATCACGACCTCGCGTCCAAGCTTGGCCCTGCGAAGCATCTTCTCCGGCAGAAGGATTCGCCCCTGACCGTCCGGCTCGACCCATTCGGCCCACGGAAAGAACACCTGCTCGAACCGGAGTTGATCGTCGTCTGGAATGAGTTCCGAATCCGCCTGGCCGGCCAACCGTTCGAAATGACGCTCCGTATAGAGCCAAAGCGTCGTCGGAGGTCGACCGGGTACGACATAGAACCCGCGACCGTCGCGCTCTTCGTCCAGGTTGCGCCGGAACTTGGCGGGAAGGGCAAGTCGGTTTTTTGGGTCAATGGAGTGTTCATAGTGACCCGCAAAGAACATAGGTGCTCGATTCGGTAAGATGGCGACCCACTTCCAGACACTTCATGGGCATAATCTACACTCTCCAACACCCGGATCAAGCAAAAACTCACCTCTTGAATATCGGCAAGTGACCCCTGGATTTGGAACGATCGTTCTGGCATAAGGTTGTGGCCGAAAAAAAATATCGGGACGGCATCAGTTGACAAAAACCCCCTGAATAGCGTGTTTTGCGGTTATCGGAGCGTGTTTGTCACCCGCTGGTAGAGTCGGGTCAGCATCGCCACCACATCTTGGATGTTCTGCGTTTTCTGGACTCGCCAACGGGCCTGGGAGACTCTGCGTTCCCGCTCCAACCGATCCTCAAAAACCAAACGGACGGCGTCTGCATACGCCCTCTGATCAGCCGATGGGCAGAGCCATCCATGGACGCCGTTCTCGATCAACTCTCGACACGCCGGAATGTCGCTTGCGACCACCGGACAACCACAGGCCATGGCCTCAATCACCGTGTTGGGGGATCCTTCGGTCAAAGACGGAAACAGTAAAACATCGGCTGTCTTTAACCAGGATGCAACGTCGTTGCGCCAGCCGGCCAAACTCACGAACGGGGCCAGCCCCGCGCGCCCGATGCGGCGCGTCAAACGCGACCGCTCCGGGCCGTCCCCGAGCAACTGCACCCGAACCGGGACGTGTTCGCGAATGCGTCCGACGATTCCCACCAGGGCGTCGAGGTTCTTGACCGGATCCAATCGCCCCGCCCACACGATCAGCTTCGCGTCCGCCG
>JAPULF010000065.1 GCA_027295245.1 Planctomycetota bacterium | reverse complement strand
TGCAACACAGCGTCGCGGACCGACTCGAAGCGCCCGATCGCCAGTAAACGCATGAAGGGATTGACGGATGGCGTTGGAGCGTCTGGACCCGCGGCACTTTCGCGGCATGTACGTGCTGGATCATTACGGCCGCTATTGCCTGGCAACACAATTCGTCGCGGGCCGGCGCGTCCTTGATGTCGCCTGCGGCTTCGGATACGGCACGCATTTGCTGAAGGAGGCCGGGGCCTCACAGGTCGTGGGAGTCGACCTTTCCGAGAAGGCAATCGAGTACGCCCGGGCTCACTATTCCGACCCGAAAATCGAATATATCCTCGGCGATTCGCACGAGCTCGACAAAGTGGTCGCCGGACCGTTCGACGTCGTCGTAAGCTTCGAAACGATCGAGCACCTCCGCGAACCGGAGCGATTCATCAGCGCGTGCCGATCGGTGGTTCACGATCGGTCGGTCCTGCTGTTTTCCGTGCCAAACGAAGCCCACGCGCCTCCGGACAATCCGTTTCACCTGCACCATTTCGACAGACCCGCATTCGAGGCCCTGTTGCGAAGTGAATTCCAGACACGCCTCCTCTTGCCGTATTATTTTTCGCTGGCCGCCGTGCTCGGAGAACCGGCCTACGGTCAGGTCGGTCCCCTGCACACCGCCCAGGCCTCCCTGGCGCGGGTCGACGAGACGCTTCCGACGCCGGACGGTTACGTGGCGATCTGCCGGATGGACGGCAATGAAGTCTGCGTTCGAAGTCTCCTGATTCACTCGCGGAGATCCTTCACCGAAGCCGCCGAAGACCTCCACGACCTCGAAGAGCAACGTGAATCGTGGATGGCGACCGCCGAAGAGAAGAGTTCGGAAGCGGCCTCGTGGCGGACCCTCGCCAATGAGCGGGAGCAGGTACTGGCCGAGCAGGAACGTGCCTGCGAATGGCAACAGGCCGAGCAGCTCAAGTTGAGGAAGACAAACGAATCACTCCAGATCACGGCGGGAAGAAGTCAGGAGTTCGAGGCCCAATCCAAGGAGCTTGACGCCCAACTGGACAGGGCCCACGAGCGAATCGACTACGCCGAGCAAAGATTGGAAGTGGCACATCAGACAATTGCGGCGATGGAGGCCACCATCACTTGGAAGCTGGGGCTTCTTATGCGCAAGTTTTTCCCGATGAATACCCGTCGCGGACGTGCGATTCGCTCGCTGTGGCGTGCATTGCTGAGGCCCCTTCGCCGGGATAGGAAGTAGGATCCCGCCGACTACGGGCATTTCACTCATGACAGTCGGTGCCCGCACTTGTGTCGCACCGCACAAGTGTTACGCGCATGGTTCGTCACCCACATGGGGTGACGCTTCGGTTGATCGAGTGGGTTGCTCCAGGTTGACCCGTCAGAATGCAAAACCATGTTGCTAGGGCAATCGCCGCCCCACATACGGTTGGACGTCGCTGCCGTCCAGAAGGCCGTCGGCCGTTCCGTCGAACATGCAAACGAGGATGGGGTCGGGAGTCGCCGTCAGCAACTGGCTGACGAACAAGGCGACATCGTCAAACTCCGGGTCGCATTCGTCCGGAACGCCGTTCAAGTTGCAGTCCAGGGCGGTGCCGTATGGAACGATATCGAGTCGATCCTGTATTCCGTTTCCGTTGCAGTCGATCTGGCATTCGTCCGGGATGCCGTCCGTATCGACATCCCGGCTGAATCCCGATGCGATGTCGCAACTGTCCGGAAGCTGATTCAGATTGCAGTCGATTGTCCAGCCCGGCACGAATGCAAATCCGGTCGGAAAGAGCAGCCCGTGGTCATTGCCGCTGACGTGGGCCCGAAGGAAATTTCCGTTGCGAACGTCGAACTCGTATATCTGTGCGTTGGTCAGGTGCAACCCGATAATGATGTGCTCATCTTCATCTTCATGCTCGTGCTTTCCGCCCTTCCCCGATCCGTAGTCGTCGCCGGTGCGGGACATGAACACATTGCCGTTCGGGCCGACCCGCACGCCCCAAGGGCTGATTTGCGTCAGCCTCGTGGCCGTCCCCACCTGAGCCCATTTCCCGAGCGACGCGCCGGACACGCGATCGTACTCGAGTAGTTCGTCCGTCCCGAAACTGGCCACCAGCAGATTGCCGTCCGGCTTGAAGGTCATGCCCCTGGGCTGATCGAGCCCGCCGTTGTCGGCGCTGCTGACGAACACCCCCACGAATGAACCGGCCTGACCGTCGTATTCGAGCACTTCGTTCGCCCCGCTCGTGACGTACAGATTGCCGTTGGGGCCGTAAGCCAATCCGAACGGCGTGACCAGCCCGCCGGCGCCCGAGCCCACGAATGCACCCATGGGGGCGCCGTTGCTCCCGTCGTATTCCAAGACGGCGTCGGTATCGCGGCTGGACACGAGTAGTGTGCCCGCCGGCGACACCATCAGGCCGGTCGGATATGAAAGCCCGCTCGCGCCGGGCGCAACCAACTCGCCCAGATAGGCGCCGCCCGGGTCGAACTCCAAGACACGATTGTCCACCGCGCTGCTGACCAGCACGTTCCCCGAAGGCATGACGATCACGTCTTGACCCTCGTCCACGAGTGCCCCGGACGAGGCGTTCGTCAGCACGCCGGTCGTGGCATAGAACTCTCGGATCGGTTCGGCGGACAGTCCGCTGGCCAGCCAGAGATGGTGGGCTCCGGCCAGGGCGTCAAAATCGGTCGTGCCGTCGGTGTCGCAATCCTGGCACGCATCGAGCACGCGGTTGCGATCGATATCCAATGTCATGTCCGCCTGAATCTCGGTGTAGTCGGACGTGCCGTTCGTATTGCAATCGGCCTCGC
>JAPULF010000649.1 GCA_027295245.1 Planctomycetota bacterium | reverse complement strand
GACCGCGCCGTAGAAGCCCGCATTGCCGCTGAGCGTGAGGGTCGGCCCGATCGAGTAGATAATCAAGTCGCTCGGATCTTGGTTGATATTCAAGACGCCGCCGCCGGTGAATTCGGCGGTGCCTGCGACAAAGAGCGTCGTCGGACCCGTGATCGTGAGAGTCGCCTGCCCGTCAATGCGCACAGACGTGCAGTAATAGGTCCCGCCATTCAGCGTCAGATTGTCGTTCCCGGTAACCACCAGATTCCACGGTCCTTGAAAGGGATCGCGACCGCGGTCGGTTTGCGGGATGGTCGCGTTATCGTTGTTGGCGACGGCGTCGGGTAATGCCGGAGCGAACGGCTCGCAGGGCTGATCATCGACAATGCCCCAGATATTGTAGGCGTTACCCTGCGTAATGAGATCGTAGCCATCGCCGTACACGGCGTCGCCGAAGATATCCACATCACCTCTCAGCGTGATGTTCTGGCAGCTACAGATGTCACCGTTTGGGTTGATGTTCCCGGGCCCGTATGCGCCGTCGGTCGAGTCGTAGCTGTCGGTATAGATATTTCCGTCGCCGGTGATGCCCTCGAGCCCCCAGATACCGGCGCAGGTGCCGGACCCCACCAGGGCGGTCGCGTCTCGCTTCACGCCGGTCGTGTTGATACCCAAGAATGGCGCGAAGAAAAGCGGCAAGCCGGTCCGGGCACCGCTGACGCGAACGGCGTTGGGCGAGACGTCCTCCAATCCGTTCGCAGGAAAGAACTCCCGGTCGATGCCCTCCCAATTGCCGATGGTGACCTCGATCTCGTTGGTTGCGACGGCGTCCTGATAGACGGAGTTTAGCCCGGCATATTCGTTCGCCCGGGCGGTGGCAACGGCATTACCCTCCAGAAGCCCCGACGCCCCGGCCAGTGCCGACGAGTCGGCCACGCGTTGCATCTCTCCGCGAATAATGGCCATGAACCCGGTATCGATGGCCAGGGCCATCATGCCGACACCGACGAGCGCCCCGAATACGGCGGCCTGAATCAGCGCCGTGGCCCGTCGGCGGTATGCGGTCCTCTTGCTGGTCTTGACGGCGAACATGCTTGTTCCCCCACGGAACGTGTGCATCCAACTTGAAAGGAAGTTCGCCTGTGGCTCCTTGGCGCGCGAACTGCCATGGGCGTGAAGCTGTTATGTCAAATCTAAAATTCAGATCGAGGAAAGGCAACTTTCTCGCAGGCCGAAGCTTATCGCATCCCGGCCGTCGCAGTGCTTTCGAACTGCCGCCGCGTCGATATCACGGCTGTCGATATTACGAGACCGTCAACCCGGACCGGCACGTCCGAATCGACGGCGGAATGACTTGTCGATGAATACCGGGCCCAGGCGATTCTACGTCTCGCAAACGACGGGGCGTATTTCGCGGCTGAGTCGCCCTTGACACGCTTTGTCGGATCAAGGGACAATGGACACCGCACATTACGGAGTGGGTAGGAGTGTCGATGTGGTTTTCACGTCCCGACGGCTCTCCTGGAGCGCGTCAGTCCTGGTATTCCCGATTCTCGTTTCGTCGACTCTGGCGGACGGGCTCTCGCCTCGCGCCTCCGGGAGGGACACCACCGGGCCAAACGCGCAAGCGTGGTTGGTTGACATCACGTCGGACGCGGGCCTTCAGTTTCGACATCGGTCCGGATTCGACGGTTCATATCATCTCGCGGAGATCATGGGCCCGGGTTGTGGACTGTTTGACTATGACGGCGACGGCGATCTGGACATACTGTTGATCGACGGCGGCGAACACCCGTCCCGGGGCCGCGGCACCGCTGCGGTGACGAGTCGATTGTGGCGGCAGGAGCAAGGGGGCCGGTTCGTTGACGTGACCGCAAGGGCCCGCCTGTCGAATCACGGCTACGGCATGGGTTGTGCCGTCGGGGATTACAACAACGACGGTCGTCCCGACGTCTACTTTACGAATTACGGACCGGACCGGCTCTTCAGAAACAACGGCGACGGCACGTTTACGGACGTGACGCTGGCAGCGGGTATCCGCGCGGTTGATTGGTCGGTATCGGCGACGTTCGTCGACTATGACTGCGACGGACTACTCGACCTGTACGTGGCCTGCTACGTCGCCAAGTCCGGCGAGAAACTGTGCTCGGATGCCGCCGGCCGGCCCGATTATTGCGGCCCGGCATCCTTGCCGCCCGTTTCCGATCTTCTGTTTCGAAACACCGGAGGCGGTGTATTTCGCGACGTCAGTCGGGAGGTGGGGATCACCGATCATCCAAGGCGCGGCCTCGGCGTCACGGCCATCGACTTCGACGACGACGGCCGACCCGAAATCTACGTCGCCAACGACGGCGAAGCGAACCAATTGTGGTCCAGCCGCAGCGACGGAACCTTCGTCGATCGGGCCATGTTCCTCGGGCTGGCGTTCAACGGCGCCGGGCAGCCGGAGGCAAGCATGGGAATCGCGGTGGGAGACGCCAACCACGACACCCGGATCGATTTCTTTTTGACACACCTGACGGGCGAGACGAACACACTTTACGTCAATCGGGGCCGTGCGGGATTCGACGATGCGACGCCTGTCTGTGGAACGGCCGCAGGCGGCTTGGAAACCACCGGATTCGGCGTCGGCCTGATCGACTTCGCTCACGACGGGTGCCTTGATTTGATCGTCGCCAACGGCGCGGTGGCACGAGAGCGGGCGAAGCCGGGATGCACCCTCCAAGCTCCGTTCAATGGGTATGCCCAGCCCAACACCCTATTGCGCGGTTCGGGCAATCGTCAATTCGAAAACCCTGGACGGGCCGCCGGTGATTTTGGTGGGCCCATCGAAATCAGTCGGGGTCTCGCGTTCGGAGACATCGACCGTGACGGCGACATCGATGTCCTGCTCGCACAGTGTGAGGGAAACGTCCGACTGTATCGCAACGACGCACCGAAGCGCGGGCATTGGCTCAGCGTCCGTGCCAGACACGCCGGATCGGGCCGGGACGCCTACGGCGCCACAGTGCGTCTGTTGCTGGGCGGTCGTTCGTTGACCGGCGTAGTCAATCCCGCCATCGGATACGCGTCCAGCAGCGACCCTCGGGTACACTTCGGGCTGGGTGACGCCGATCGCGTGGAACGAATCGAGGTGGCGTGCCCGTGCGGCGGGCGGCAGACCTTCCCCGGCGGCGGCGTGGACCGATTCGTCGAACTCGAATTGACGGAGTGCCGACCGTGATATCCAGGGCATCCAGGAAGGCCGCGGTTTTGATCGCCACTGTGGCCGGGTTGGGGGCGTGGGCCGCATTCTTCACGGTGCTGCGCGAGCCTCAATCGCCCGAAACAACGCAGCCGTCTTCGGATTCGCCGCAACTCTTGCCATCGATGCAACCACCGCATGTCGCGGTGGCAGGTCTGGAGCCCGACGTTTTGGAGGCAATCCAATCCGCCGAACAGGGCGTTCGCGACCATCCTGAATCGGGGATCGCCTGGGGTTGGTTGGGCATGGTGTCGCACATTCACGGATTCTTCCGGGAAGCATGCGAGTGCTATCACCAGGCAGGGCTGTTGAACCCCGAATCGTTTCGCTGGCCGTATTTGCGCGGGCTAGCGCTAGCCAGGACGAATCGTGAACAGGCCGTTTCGGAGTATCGGGCGGCGCTGCGTTTGGCTCCCGACGAAACCCCGATTCACGTGCATATCGGAGAACTGATGATGGCGTCGGGCCGGCCCGACGAAGCCGCCCAACACTTTGTTCGCGCGACCGAATTGAGCCCCACCTGCTCACACGCGTGGTTGGGACGGGCACGGGTCCGAATGGCCCACGACGACTATGAACAAGCGCTTCATTTCCTCGATAGGTCGGCAGAATTCGCGGAAAACCACGGCGCAGTGTACTCGACGCTCGCGCGCGTTCGTTACCGGCTTGGCGATGTTGAAGGCGCGGAACGGGCCGCACGGCGGGCGGAAGGCATGAAGCCGAACGGGAATCTTCGCGACGGAACTTACGCGGCCTTGATCGGCGTGGGCGTCAGCGTCCAGTGGTACAAACACCGGGGAAATCGACTCTTTGAACTGGGCCGCTACGCGGACGCGTGTAGTGAGTTTTCCCGAGCGGTCAACGCACGACCGGACATCGCCGAATTCCGTTTCAGCCTCGGGCTAGCCCAGACGCGGGCATCTCTTCTCGAAGACGCGTCCAAGACGTATCAGAAGGGCCTCGCAATCCGGTCGGACGATTCCAGGCAACTGAATGCCTACGGGGTCGTTTTGTGTCGGCTACGCCGGACGGCCGAAGGTATCGTGGCGCTGCAAAAGGCCATCCGTCTCCATCCGAACTACGAAGAAGCCCATTTCAATCTTTGGCTCGCGATGCTCGAGCTTGACCGCCTCGAGGAAGCGGTTGCGGCGTTGCAGAAAGGTGTGGAACGGACGCCCGATTCGGCGCTGCTGCCGACAACGCTCGCATGGATCCTTGCGACCCACCCCGACGCCGACTTTCGACGGCCGGAAGACGCGCTAAAGCTGGCGACGCGGGCGTGCGAACTGAGCGAAATGCGCGATCCCGCGGCGCTGCTATCGCGGGCGGCAGCCCAGGCCGGACTCGGGCATTGGGGCGAGGCCGAGGAGACGGCGCGAACCGCTTTGCAACTCGCCGAAGCCGGCGGTCGCGCCGAGCTGGCCGATCAATGTCGCAAGCTGGCTTCGTCTTATGCTTCGGGCCGACCGGTTTACTTCTTGCCGTAAGGTACCGCCTTGCGGCCATATCGGTTCACACGCTTACGCGGTTTTCATTGCCTTTGCATTTCCAGCCAGTTCGGCCCCCAAGCCGTGTCTACCT
>JAPULF010000648.1 GCA_027295245.1 Planctomycetota bacterium | reverse complement strand
AGACGACCCTTCCGCGAAGTTGTGGGAGCGCGACCGGAATGCCCTCGATCCACTTCATGGTTTGAAGGGCAGGGGCGGGTTTTCCAAGCAGCGGGAGCGCGTCCAATCCGCTCCGGGCGTACTTGCGCGTCCGGGGGTCGGTGGCCCTTTGCACGGCCGCCCGGTACCAGGGGGCGGCGTCATCGTACTTGTCCTGCTCGACGAGCTGGGCGGCGCGGGCGAGACAGTCGTTGCCCGATTCGCCGGTGGGTCGCATCGGCGGTCCTGCCCGCAGCAGGCTCGGTGCGGTCGCCAAGACGATCGCGAGGGTGACGCCGATGCCGATCGTTCGGCGAGGCGATTTCGCCGGCGGTCGTGGCAGGATGCTGCGGGTATTTCGTGTCGGCTTTGGAGTGATTGCTACCGCGTCCGACATTTCGAGGCCTCCGAATCGCGTTGCGAGTTTTCCACGGACTTGTCACCTGAATCGTCGGCGCGGCGGCTAGATCTGCTCGACGAGCAGTTGCCGTTGTCGAAGAACGCGAACGTACTTGAGCAGGGTCTCGGCGACCTCGGCGGGCTGGTGGATCGACTTGAGGACGATTCGGGCGTCCGTCGCGTCGGTGCCGAGGATTTCGACATCGCCGGTGTCGACGATCCGGTCGACGACGCCCTGTTTGATTCGCACGTCGTCGATGCGCCTGAGTTCCGTCTGATCCGTGATCCTCATCAGGATGCCGCGATCCACAAACAGCCGCTGTGTCGTCATGCGGTAGCGCTGCCCGAACACGAGGAGCAATTCCTGGACGAACACGGCGACCCAGGCGGCGGCTCCCAGTCCCCAGACCCAGGTCCGAAGCGAACTGCCGGTCTCGGTGACCCGGTAGATGAAGACAAGTGACATTATCCAGCAGAGGGCGGCCAGGGCCCATACGCCATAGTACGATCGCCAGGAACGCCGACCCTCCCAGACGTGCGTTTCTTCGTTGGGGTCGCTCGGATCGGCGTCGGGCATGGCCCGGGCGCGGTTCGAGGGGTGTGCGGTTGCGGGAAGGTGTGCCCCGCAATGCCTGCAAAAGCTGCTGTCGTCGTCGATCGCCCGGCTACACTTGGGGCACTTCATGATCGATCTCCGTCGCGGCCGCGGCCGTCGATCGATCATATCGCGGGAAAATGTCCGCGTCATGCAGGTTCGGGCATGGGTCGGCGGCCGGGCGTCAGGGGGTCGGGTCGGACCCGCCCGGTGAACGGCACTCTTCGGATTCGATGTTGCTGATTTTCTCGATGCGGAGGCCGTGTCGTCCGCCTTCGAAGGGGGTGTTCAGCCAGACGGAGACGATTCGGCGCATGAGGGCGTCACCGACCAGATCGGCGGGGAGGCAGAGGATGTTGGCGTTGTTGTGCCGGCGGGCCATTTCGGTGGTGAGTTCGTCGTGACACAGGGCGGCGCGAACTCCGCGGACCTTGTTTGCGGTGATGCACATGCCGATCCCGGTGCCACAGAACAGGACGCCCAATTCACAGCGGCCGTCTCGGACGGCCCGGGCCGTGGACAATGCCGCATCCGGATAGTCGCAGGACTTGGTCGATTCGGTTCCGAAGTCGACGACTTCCTGGCCCAATTCGACCAGGACATCCTTGATGTTGGACTTGGCATTGAAGCCGCGATGATCCGCGCCGACCGCTATCTTCATCGGAGAACCTCATCGATGCGTCGTTCCAACGACTGCGTGATCTTCCGTGCTACATCTTCGTAGTCGTCGATTGTACCACCGATCGGGTCGGCGATCTCGGTTCCGTCAGGGTCTATCAGTACCGTCTTGAACGAGGCGCTGGGGGCCATCGCCAGGACGGTATCCAGATGGTGCCTGCCCATTACGAAGATGTGGTCCGCGGGATTGATCAATTCCAGGGTGAGGGGCCGCGAGCGATGATTGCTGATATCGATGCCTCGCCGCCGACAGACTTCCACGGAGGATTCCGAGGCGTTTGCGCCGCCGCCCATTGTGCCGGCCGAATTGATCACGATGTTGCGACTCTGGAGTTCGTCGGGGCCGCACTTGAGGCGGGCGGCCACCATGTGCCGAAAGATCGCTTCGGCCATGGGCGTGCGACAGGTATTGCCGGTGCAAACGAAGAGTATGTTGAGCGTGGCCATGCGTTGAATCGTGCGTGCATCGAAGACGCCGGGGCGAAGCAGTTCATAGCCGCTGCCGTTGAGCCTGACTATCGTCGAGGCCTTACCATAACGGGTCGGGCCGGTGTCGACGATCAGGTCTACATGCCCGCCCAGGGCTTCATCGGCTTCGTCGGCGGAGGTGGGCGGATGGCCGCCGCTGATGTTGGCGCTGGAGGCGATGATCGGGGCGTTTGCGGCGTTGAGAATTGCGGCCGTGACGGGGTGGTCCGGCAATCGAATACCCACGGTGCCGTCGACATAGGTGGCGGCCGCGCCCTGCGGGCTGAGAGACTCGTGAATCGGGGCCGCAGTGGGGTCGTCCACCGGAAATATCAACGTCAGCGGCCCGGGCCAGCCCTTTTTGACCAGACGCCTTCCTAACGGAGGGATTGCCGGAACGTATTTTGCGCAGTCGGCCCGGCGGCCGATGTGGACGGTGAAGGGTTGCCCGGCTGCGCGTCCCTTGATGGATCGAAGGCGGTCGACGCTGTCGCCGATCGCGGCGTTGGCGGCGACCCCGTAGACGGTTTCGGTCGGGATGGCGACGAGTGCGCCCTCGGCCAGGGCGTCGGCGGCGCGCTTTGTTTGCGCGGAATCCGCGGCGTCTGCATTCAGGGATATTCTTCGACTGGCCATCAAGGACGCGGCTCCGTGGCCAGTATTGGAGTGGCATTGGGTGCTGTCAAGCATGACCCGGCGCGCGGGGACCGAAAGGCTCGGGGGACGGGC
>JAPULF010000647.1 GCA_027295245.1 Planctomycetota bacterium | reverse complement strand
ACGTTGTCGAAACAAAACTAAGCCTTTCCAAGTGGTGCCAGGACCGGAAGGCTGCACTGGAGTGGCTGCAAGAAGCAGAATCAATCCTTGCCGATCGAAAGGGGACCGGAGATCTGGAAGGGTACCAGGATTGGTATGATGACCTGGTGGGCATCATTGAAGAACAGAGACGTTCATTGTCTGTGTCGCGGGATTGAGCATCCCACGACTTCGCCGCAGAGGCGCGCCGATTCCGCATCGGCGCTCGGGGTGTTTTCATCCTGAACCCGGCGGGTCGTTGTCCCGCTCGATGGACGCCGGCTCATCCGTCATGTCCAGTTCGGCTTGTGACTCGCCGACGATCCAGAATTCGGCGTCCAATGAGCCGGTATTCGTGAACGGGGGTGATGCCGGGAGCGGCGGGGGGGTGTAGACCGTGCCGTCAATGTCGTAGTCCAGGTCGTCATTGGTGCCCTCGATCGGCCCGGCGGTCCCGATGATCTCGGGCGGTTCCACGAACTCGTCGTCCTGCGGATCGTTGGGGTCGGCATGTTCAATCCACCAGAGATCGCCCGTGACAGCGGGGGCGGTTTCCATCCAGACTTTCGATTTTGAACCGCCGTCCCATTGTTCGATCTTGAACGACAGGACCTCCCAGCCGACCGAATCTCCATCCTGCCGGTCGGCCGTCAGTTTCATGATGACGACAAAGTCGATGTCGCTTTGAGGATCGCTCGGTGTTTCGTGAATCGTTACGGTGATGTACTGGTCGACCGGCGCGCCCCGGACGGGGCTCAAGGCCAATGCCAGAACCGAGATCAATGCAACCGAAGTCTTAATGAGCATGACACTTCCTCCGCGTAGTTTGCGGCACGCTGAATGAAGAAAGCGCGGAGGTACCGTGGTGCCGCTGCGCGTCGGCGCAACCGCGCTGTACGTTTTACCGCTTCGGTCTTGACTCTGGTTTGGCGGCCTGAAGTGGATGCGTCACATATGTTGACAAACGTCTCAGGACTTTGTCCGGGCGAACTTGTTTGAGCGCCCGGCGCCGCCAATGTTCTTAGCGCTTTTTGTAACCGGCGCGCTCATGGAATCTGAGCGGATCGTCTCTTTTTTTTTGCGAAGTTCGTTCCTGGTGCCATCGTGGCGGATTCACGCGGTGTGCGGATACCGCCCGGATTCCGGGCATCGGCCGAACATTGTGGGAAACCCCTATTCTGAGTATCGCGATGACTGTTTCGGCGGCGATTTCCGGCCGGCAGGTTGGCCTCAGACCGTGCGGGCGACGTCGAGCCCCGATACTCTTATAATCCGAGCGTCGGTCTGGCGACCGACAGCAGTCATGCAACGGGAGCTCTCGACGGTGGAACATCCATTCCTGGCGGGTCTTAGGGATCGCGTGGCCATCATTGACGGGGCCATGGGAACGAGCGTCTATGCCAAGGAGCTGGCACTCGAGTCCGACTATCGAGGGTGTGAGAATTGCCCGGAGATTCTGAATGAGTCTCGGCCGGATGTAGTTGAAGAGATTCACCGGGAATTCCTCGAAATCGGCGTGGATGGCATCGAGACGAACACGTTCGGGGCCAACAAGATCGTCCTGGTGGAATTCGACCTTCAGGATCGCACCTATTTGCTCAACAAGCAGGCCGCCGAGATTGCCCGTCGGGCCGTGAGCCGCTTCTCGACGCCGAAGCACCCGCGGTACGTGTTCGGGTCGATGGGTCCTGGCACCAAGCTTCCCACGCTGGGCCACACGACCTTCGACGTGGTGGCGGACAGCTATGCGGAACAGGCCCGCGGCCTGCTGGACGGTGGGGTGGATGTCCTGATCATCGAGACTTGCCAGGACATCCTTCAAGCGAAGAGCGCCATCGCCGGGGCCACGCTGGCGATGCACGAGAAGTCGCGGCAGGTTCCAATAATCGTTCAGGTGACGATCGAGATCAACGGCACGATGTTGGTCGGGACCGAGATCGCGGCGGCGCTGACGACCCTGGAGGCGTTTCCGCAGGTGCAGGTGATCGGGTTGAACTGTGCCACCGGTCCTCAGGAGATGTCCGAGCACGTTCGGTTTCTCGCTCAGGCTTGCACCCGCTTTGTCAGTGTTGTTCCGAATGCGGGGCTGCCGCAACTGGTCGACGGCAAGACCCATTATGCCTTGACGCCGGCGGAGCTGGCGAAGTGGCTCAAGGATTTCGTGGTCTCGGACGGGGTCAATATCGTGGGCGGTTGCTGCGGGACCACGCCGGCGCATATGGCGGCGGTGGTCGAGGCGGTGGGGGGGATGTCGCCGACCCAACGCTCGCCGAAGTCCGAGCCGAGCGTGGCGAGCCTCTACCAGTCGGTGCCGATACGGCAGGACACGAGCTTTCTGATTGTGGGAGAACGGAGCAATACGAACGGCAGCCGGAAGTTCAAGCGCTTGTTGGTGGAGGACGATCTTGACGGGCTGGTGGAAATGGGGCGGGAACAGGTCCGGGAGGGGGCCCACGTTCTCGACGTTTGCGTCGACTACGTCGGCCGGGACGGCGTTCCCGACATGGACCGCGTGATTGCCCGGTATGCAAAGGACGTGACCGCACCGTTGATGCTGGATTCCACCGAGGCGGCGGTGCTGGAGGCCGGTCTCAAGCGGGCCGGCGGCAAGTGCATCATCAATTCCGTCAACCTCGAAGACGGCGAAGAGAAGATGAAGGTGGTCTGCCCGCTGCTGAGGAAGTACGGGGCGGCCGTGGTTGCACTGACGATCGACGAGGATCCGGAAGAGGCGATGGGCAAGACCGCCGATCGCAAGTTGGAAATTGCCAAGCGGATCCACGGGCTCTTGACCGAGAAGTACGGCATTCGAGAGGAAGACATCCTTTTCGACTGCCTGACGTTTCCGGTCACGACCGGCACCGAGGCCGATCGGCGGTTGGGGTTGGAAACGCTGGACGGCATCGAACGGATCATGAAGGAGTTGCCGCGTTGCGGGTCGATTCTGGGGTTGTCCAACGTCAGTTTCGGGTTGGATCCGGCGGCCCGGGCGGTGCTGAATTCCGTGTTCTTGTCCGAGGCCCTGGCGCGGGGATTGACGGCCGCGATCGTACACGCGAGCAAGATTCTGCCGCGCAACAAGATCAGCGACGAACGCTGGGACGCCGCGCTCGATCTGATTTATGACCGGCGTCGCGAGGGATTCGATCCGCTTCACCATTACATTTCGCTGTTCTCCGAGGGTGAGGCGGTCGGCGAGAAGATAGAGATCGCCACGCTGCCGATTGAAGAACGGCTGACGCAGCGTATCATCGACGGCGAGCGGATCGGCCTCGACGCAGACCTTGACGAGGCGATGGGCAAGTACGCCCCGCTTCATATCATCAACGAGTTTCTGCTCGACGGGATGAAGGTCGTCGGGGAGCTGTTCGGCGCGGGGAAAATGCAATTGCCGTTCGTGCTATCGTCGGCCGAGACGATGAAGGCCGCGGTCGCCCATCTGGAGCCGCACATGGAGCGGGCCGAGGGCGACAGCAAGGGCACCATCGTGCTGGCGACGGTCCGGGGCGACGTTCACGATATCGGCAAGAACCTGGTCGATATCATTTTGACGAACAACGGATTCAAGGTACACAACCTCGGGATCAAGCAACCGATCAACAGCATTATCGAGGCATACGAAAAGTTCGGGGCCGACGCGATCGGCCTCTCGGGCCTGCTGGTCAAGTCCACCGTGGTGATGCGCAACGACCTCGCGGTGCTGAACGAGCGGAATCTCGAGCCGCGGGTGATACTCGGCGGGGCGGCGCTGACGCGGCGGTACGTCGAGCACGACCTCGGGGCCCTTTACAACGGCGAGGTCGCCTACGCCAAGGACGCCTTCGAAGGCCTGGACCTGATGAGAAGGCTGACGGCCGGCGAATCGATCGCCGGCGCACCGAAGACGAAACCCATGCCCGCGGCGGCGCGGTCGGATCAACCGGGCGTTCTGGTCGAAGTGCCGGCCCGCAGCGATGTCGCGATAGACAATCCGATCCCGATTCCGCCTTTTTGGGGTTCGCGGGTTATCGAGCGCGTCGATTTGCAGTCGGTCCTGCCTCTTGTCAACGAGAAGATGCTGTTCGGCGTGCAGTGGCAGTATAAACGCGGCGAACGCACGACGGATGAATACAAGGCATACATCAAGGACGAGGTGCGGCCGATTCTCTACGAGCTGGGAAGGAAGTGTGCGAAGGAAGGCATCCTGCTGCCGCAGGCGGTGTACGGGTTCTGGCCGTGCAACGCGGACGGCGACGACTTGGTGATCTACGAGCCGCCCGCCGCGAATAACGGCGCCCCCCTGAACAGTGCATCCTTCGAACGCAAGGAAATCATGCGATTCACGTTTCCGCGGCAGAACAAGAAGCCGTTCTGGTGTCTGCCGGACTTCTGGCGGCCGGCCTCCGGCGAAGAGGTCGATGTTGTCGCGTTTCACATCGTGACGGTCGGACGGGCGGCCAGCGATGTCGCGCGGAAATGGTTCGAGGAAGATCGCTATCGCGACTATCTGCACCTGCACGGGCTGGGCGTCGAGACTGCGGAGGCCCTGGCGGAGTATTTGCACAAGCAGATTCGGATGGAACTCGGCATCTCGGGTGACGACGCCCGCGACGTGCGCCGTCTCTTTCAGCAGGCCTATCGGGGCAGTCGCTTCAGCTTTGGCTATCCGGCGTGTCCGAACCTGGAGGACCAGGCCAAGCTGTGGCCGCTGCTACGACCGGAGCGGATCGGGATTTCATTGAGCGAGGAATTTCAGCTCGATCCGGAGCAGTCGACCAGTGCAATCATTTCGCATCATCCGGAGGCGCGGTACTTCAACGTCCGGAGTGAATCGGTCAATTGCAAGTGAGTTCGGTGTCGGGGGCATCGGTACTTGTATTCAACGCAACAGTTCAGTCGGATTGAGCTTGCCGAGTATGCCGGCCGTGGCGAGGAGTGCGGTGATCAGGATCGCGGCGAGGGCGGCGTAGACCGCGAAGATCAAGGCGGCCTGGCGGTGGTTCATGGGCTCGATTTGTGCGTCCCGCAATCTGGCCTGGAATGCCTCTTTCGCCTTGTGTTGCTGCGCGGGCGTTTGGGCGCCGGCACGGGGCGGGCTCACGCGGGCCTCGAAGAGTTCGAATTCCTCGAAGCCGAGCGGGCGATCGGGGCCGAGCCGCGCGGCGGCCGCGGCGAGCGGCAGGGCCGACAGGTGATGCGTGTATTCGACGAGCCCGATGATGACCATCAGGACGAGTAGTTCGAATCCCGCAAAGTAGGCCAGGGCTCCGCCGAATACCAGGGATGCGAACACCGCCGCCGCACCGATGCTCGGACCGAACGAATAGGCGAGGTTGTTCAATAGGCGTCCGCCGTCGAGCGGCAGGATCGGAAGGAGGTTGAAGAGGTTGATCAGCGCCCCCCACGATCCGGCGGCGGCCAGAACCGGGTATTGCTGACCGGTGACGACATAGGCCGCCAAGCAAATATAGACAAGCAGCGTGCCCCACACCGGCCCGTTCGCGGCGATATAGGCCTCTTCGCGGCGGGTCTTGGCGATGCCCTTGCTGACGGCGGCCCCGCCGAAGAACGGGATGAAGTAGATTCCCTTGACGTGTACGCCGCAGCGGTACATCGCGAAGACGTGCCCGCACTCGTGAAACCCGATCAGCACGATCAGGACGACGGCGAATT
>JAPULF010000646.1 GCA_027295245.1 Planctomycetota bacterium | reverse complement strand
GCCCGGTGCCGTGACACTTCGGACACCCTTCGCCGCGGTAGAGCGTCTTGACTTCGTGGCCGAACTTGGCAAGAGCGTGGGTGATGTTGGGGGTGGGCTCGTACTCGACCTTGCAGTGTGGGCAGATCTTCCGGACCAGCCGCTGCGCCAAACACGCCACCAGAGAGGCGCTGACCAGAAACGGCTCTACGCCGATGTTGCGAAGTCGGGTAACCGCGGCGACGGCGTCGTTGGTGTGCAGCGTCGTCAAGACCTTGTGCCCGGTCAGGGCCGCCTGAACCGCCGTTCGGGCGGTGTCCTCGTCGCGGACTTCGCCGACCATGATGATGTCGGGGTCCTGGCGAAGCAGTGCCCGCAAGACGGAGCCGAAGGTCAGACCGATCTTCTCGTTGACCTGAAACTGGTTGATGCCCTTGAGGTTGTATTCGACGGGGTCCTCGACGGTGCAGACGTTTACGTCGGGCTTGTTCATTTCGGCAAGGGCGGCGTAGAGCGTGGTGCTCTTTCCGGAGCCGGTCGGACCGGTCACGAGAATCAGGCCGTGGGGCTGCGATACCTGCTGCCGCAGGCGCTTGAGCATTCCGACGGAAAATCCGAGGGTCTCGAGATTGGCGAGCACCTTGGAGTTATCAATGATTCGAATGACGACCTTTTCACCGCAGGTATTGGGAAGCGTGGAGACGCGCAGGTCGATCGGTCGGCCGTCCATCATGACGTGTATGCCGCCGTCCTGGGGCAGACGACGCTCGGCAATGTCCAGCCCCGCCATGATTTTGATGCGCGACACGATGGGAGCCATCATCTGGTGCGGTGGTGTGAGCTTTTCGTAGAGTACTCCGTCGACGCGATTACGAACGCGCAGGGTCGTGTCGTCGGGCTCGATGTGTATGTCGCTGGCCCCTTCCTTGACGGCGGAGTAGACGAGAAAGTTGACTAACTTGATGACCGGCGAGGCCCCGGCCATGCCCTCGAGGTTGGTGATGTCGTCGACCTTTTCTTCGATCAACTCGAACGTGTCGGCGTTCACGTCCTCGATGATGTCGTCGATGACGAAGACGTTGGCGCTCTTGACGTATTGACCCAGGATGGCATGGATGTCCGCGCTGTTGGCGGCGACGACCTGCACGGTCTTCTCGGTGAGGCGCGAGACCTCCTCGATAAGAAACACGTTGGCCGGCTCGGATACGGCAATCGTCAGAACATCGTGTACGTTGAACAGCGGCAGCACGGTGTGCTTTTCGAGGAAATCGCGCGGGAGCAGCTCGATGCAGCGGGCGTCCGCGAGACGCGGACTGAGTTTCGCATAGGGTACGTTGTACGCCTCCGCCAGGGCCTCGAGGACCTGATCCTCCGTGGCCATGCCGAGTTCGATGAGCAGCTCACCCAGAAGTTGTTTGTGCCCGCGACTGCGCTGCTCTTCGATGGCGCGGTCGATCTGATCCTGGTTGACGATGCCGCGGTTGAGGAGCACCTGTCCGAGGTGCTTTCTCGTGGTAGTCGATGTGTTGCCGCCCGTAGGTACCATGGGTGTTTCCGTCCGCTAGAACTCCATCGACGTCAAGCAAAACTCTGCACGGCGGCCTCGAGGTTTTCGTACATCTCGAACCGGCGGTCGAGGCGCGTGATCTCGAGTATCTTCCGGGTCGTTTCGTCCGCACCGCACAGCTTGACGGCGCCCAATTCGTCCTCGCAGGCCTTGAGCATATCGACCAGGGCCTCCATTCCGACGCTGTCGATCTGGGTCAGGGACGAGCAGTCGATGATCGCATCGAAGTGGCGCTTCGCCAGACACTCCGACGATTTCTGGGTGAACGTCTCGATGGTGTCGACGGTCAGCTCGCCATTCACGGTGAGGACCGAAACATTGCCGTATTCGGTGGTGGTCGTAGCCATTCGACTGCATCAAGCCTTTCCGGTTACGATCGAATTCCAACCGGCGCCGTTTGCGGGTCGAGGCCAGTGACCGGTTCGCGAATCCAAGGCCCCGAGCCGACCGAGTTCCGGTTCCGCGGAGGCGAGTTCATAGGCGTCCTTCATGGCTTTTTTCAGGTCGAGTTGGAGCATCAACTCCGCCAACTCCGGATCGAATTGGGTGCCGGAGCAACGTCGAATCTCGCTGATCGCCAGTTGCAACGGGAGGGCCGCGCGGTACGTCCGGCTGGTGGTCATGGCGTCGAAGCAGTCGGCCAAACAAATGATCCGTCCGATACGCGGGATGTCGTCACCCTTCAAACCTTTCGGATAGCCGCGCCCGTCCATGCGTTCGTGGTGATAGAGCACGCCGGGCATCAGATCCTGAATCTGTCGAATCTTCGAGAGGATTCGGACGCCGATTTCGGGGTGAAGGCGCAGCTCGTCGAATTCCTCCTTCGTCAACTTGCCGGGTTTGCAGAGCACGGCGTCGGGGATTCCGATCTTGCCAACGTCATGCAACAACCCCGCGAGGTAAAATCGCTGGCAGTCCATGTCGGAATAACCGGCCTTCTTCGCCAGCAGTCGGCTGAAGTGGGCAACGCGCTCGGAGTGACCGCAGGTGTAGGGATCCTTGGCGTCGATGCTGTTGACGAGGGCGTGAAGCAGGCCCATCAGGAGGTCGGCGAGGTCGTCGTAGAGCCGCTGGTTTTCGAGAAACGCGGCCACGCGATCGGCAATGGCCCGGAAGAGCTGCACGTCCACGGAGGTGAAATCACCGCCGTCATCGCAGTTGATCGCGAACATGACCCCGCCGGGTTGATTGCTGAATCTCATGGGCAGGGCCACAAGATGGTCAAGCCAAGGCACGGCCCAAGACAACCTGCCGTCGGCCTTCACATCGTTCAGAAGCAGGTAGCCGGCATTCGCGATTCCGTCCAGGTCTTTCGCGAGCCGGTCCAGATCGCCGAGACCGGGGGCTGCCGTTCCGATCTGTATGATCCGCTCGGAATCCCGGGACGGGCGGTCCGCGCCGGGCGCGACCGCCGGGGCGCTGGGGGCTTCGAACTCGGGCATGACAAAGGCGATGGCCACGGCTCGGGTAACGGGCAGTATTTCCCGGCCGACGGCTTCGAGCATCTTGATCGGATGTTGCGGCAAACCCATCTGGACGCTGATGCGATAAATCAGGTTGAGTTCTTCGTAGGTCGAATCGAGGTTCTGGGCGAGGCTTTCCATCTCGTCCCTGCCTTCGTCGATTTCGCGGGCCTGATCGATCGTCAGTTGAAGCAACCGGCCGGTCCGTTCGATCGATTCGGGCGGGACGGCCCGGACTTCATCGGCGAGCGATTTCATCACTTGCGGGTCGACCCGGCAGTCGTGGCAGAATCGCTGAAACGCTTCATCCAATCGGTCGGTCAGGTAAAACGCCGCCAAAACGACGCCGATGGCGCGCCGACCCCGACGGACGATCACGGGCGCGACGGCAAGATCGGGTTGCCAGGGACCCAGGTCGAATGCCTGGACGTCCTGTTTCCCCGTTTTCGCATGTTCCTGAACGGCGAGCGTCACGATCCGGGCGAGCCTGGCGACGAACGGTTTCGACCGTTCGCACAGCGTCAACCAAAACCGAGGTCCGCCGCGATCGAATTCGCCGAGATTACCTTGCGGGTCCCACATGCTGAGCCATACATGGGCGCTGCGCCAGTGTTGCGCGATGCGCGCGAAGCCATCGCCCGACAACGGCGAGCACGCGACCGGTTCGGGAAGGCGTCCGGCCTCCGGCACTTCGGCGGTGTCAACGGACAGGGTCACGCTTGCGACTCTCCAGTGGATGAGGCGGCCGCCGTCGCTGATTCATCCAGAATCTCCTTGACGGCCTCGAGAACCGCGCGCGGGCTGAACGGCTTCGCGAGGAGTCTGCGAACATTGGTGCCTTCAAGAACACCGTCGCCGAGAGAGAATCCTCGGGCGGTCAGCATGATGGCCGGTGTATCGCAGAGGTTTTCGTCTTCTCTCAATTTCGTACATAGTTCGAGGCCGCTCAAGAACGGCATCTGATAGTCGGTGATGACAAGGTCCGGCCGGTGTTGTTGCGCGGCACTCAGGGCCTCGGCTCCGTCCGACGCGGTCAAGACTTCAAAGCCGGCATTTCGTAGCTTGGCGGCCACGACATGTACGATGTGCGGCTCGTCGTCGCAGACCAGTATCTTTTTCGTGCCCATGGCATCTCCTCATGCATGGCTAAGGAATCAGCGGCAGACTCATGGCAAAGGTGCTGCCCTTGCCGACTTCGCTGGTGAGCGTTATTTTTCCGCCGTGGACCGTTTCGACGATGTGCTTCACGAGGTTCAAACCGAGACCGGTGCCCTTTGCCATCTTCCGGTTGGCATCGACGCGATAGAACTTTTCGAACATCCTGGGCATGGCGTCCTCCGGAATCCCGACGCCGGTGTCGCTGACTTCGATTGAAATGGTCTGGTTTTCCTCGTGCGGCTTGATGCACACCTGCACCTTGCCCCCCTCGGGCGTGTACTTGATGGCGTTGCTCACGAGATTCAGAACGGCCCGATTGATCTGATCGCGATCGGCCAGAATGCGGTAGACCACCGGAATCAGTTCGTCGGTCAGGGTGATTTTCTTCTCCTCCGCCTGGGGGCGCATTTCGTCGAGGGCATCCTTGACCACCATGGAAACGGCGACCGGTTCCTTGTTGACCCGAACGGTGCCGGCCTCGATGCGGCTGATATCCAGCATGTTGTCGATCAGGCGACCGAGTCGGTTGGCGGAAGAGTCGATGATTTCGTAATACTCCGCCCGGGTCGCTTCGTCGCCGGCCTCGCCGTCCACGAGCATCTCGGTATAGGCCCGAATGGACGAAAGAGGCGTTCTCAATTCGTGGGCCACGTGCGCGACGAATTCACTCTTGTGCCGGGCTGCTTCGCGTTGCTTGGTGATGTCTCGTAGAACGGCAACCACGCGGAAGTGTTCGGCCGGGGCATCGGTCTCGTCACGTTCGCCGGAGACTTCGGACAGCGTGAGCGCGTAGACCTTGTCTCCGATGGTCAGTTCAACGCGGCGCTTGGAAGATCGGCCACCCGATTCTCGAAACTGTCGTATCGACTGCTGAAGGGACTCGTCATCGACGAATTCCGCAAGCGGCTTGCGAAACGCCTCATGACGGTCGAAGCCGAGAATAGCCTCCGCGGCCGGGTTCGCCAGCACCAATTGGTCGAAGCCGTCCGTGACGAGAACGGCATCCGAGATAGAGTCGATGATCGCCCCGGCGTGTCGCTTCTGCATGTCGGCGAGGCTGCGCTCCAGGCCGAGTTCGTGCTGCTTTTCGAGAAGCTGTCCCAGGCGTGCTTCGAGGCCGGCCTTGTGGCGACTGAGCGCCGACCAGAGCGGCCGAAATTCCCGATGCGCCATGTACTCATGCATCGTCGTGGAGCCCGACTCGGTTAGCTCGAGTTGCTCGCAGCATCGTTCCAACGCCTCGCGTCGCCCGCGAAGCTCGAGCCACCAGGCCACGCCGGACGCAATGAGAAGCACGCCGACGCCCAGGAGTCGCGTCATGCCTAGAAGCGGTCGATCCGCGGCCGGCTGGACTACGGTCCAGAACACCCCGATTCCGGCAAGGGCCAGCGGCACGATGGAGACAAGGGGCGCCGTCACCACGCGAAAAGGAGGGTCTTCGTCCGCCTTGTGATTTGGCGATTCCGGCAACTCGGGCTGGGCCGCCTCGTTCGAGTTCGGGGCGCTCGCGATCCAGTCGGCGGACTCTTGCCTTTCGTCGTCGATCTGGGACCAGGGCCTGTCGTGCGTGACGGTCACGGCGCCTCCAGGATGCCTGTGCTGACTGTGTGACCCACGGGCCGACGCGGTGAATCTTCATTGTCGGTCGCCGGCCCTATTTGGTAGTAGCGTCGATACTCGGCGAGTGCGTGCAGCAGGGACCGCACCAACTCTGACTGAGGATCGATGGCTAAGGCGTCGGCATATGCCTTGTATGCCTGATCGACTTCGCCCATCGCTTCGGCCGACTGCCCGAGGAGGCAGTAGGCGTCGATGATACGATCGTCGTACTCCAATACGCGCCGGGCGAACTCGTTAGTCCCTTCAAAATCTTCGAGCCGGCAGGCGGCAAAGGCCGACAACAAGTACACTTCGGCGGACGGATTCTCCACGCGTGCAATCTCGAGGGCCTCGGCGGCCGATTGCAACTCTCCGGCCATGACGGCTGCCCGGGCATAGAACGACCACGCCAACGTGTGGGTCGGCCGCTCGGTTGCAAGTCGCCGGAAGACCTGCATCGCCTCGACGGGCTGCTTGTCTTGGAGATACGCCCGACCGAGGTAGAGAAGGATGTCGGCGGGAGGAAGTTCTTCGGCCTGGTCCCGATCTTGCCGGGAATGCTCCAACGAATCCTTGGGAACGACCGCGGGCGGCACGATTGGTCGGAGTAATTCGATGGCTTCGACATTGCGACCCGCCCAGACGAGCGATGAGGCCAACTCGGCCACGGCGGACGGTTCGTCGTCGCTGAGTCGGACGGCTTCACGGGCGCGCTCTATGGTCGGCGATCGCAGCCCGAGAGCGCGGTGAATCTGTGCGGCGAGCGTTTGCAGGCCGACATTTGCGTCGAAATCGCGAATGCCGGCCTCGGCGAGGGCCAACGCTTCGATCTCACGACCGAGCGTCAAAAGCATTTCGATTCGGGCAAGCAGGTAGTCCACGACACGCGGCGCGTTAGTGGATGCCGTCTCATAGCGCTCCAGGGCCAACGCCGGATCGTCGTATCGCTCGGCGACGATTCCCGCCAGGAAGTCGATTTCCGGTTCGTCCGAGAGCGTGGCGGCGCGGGTCACTGCGTCACGGGCCCGGGCCAATTCGCCTTTTTCGAGCCAGAGCCGGGCCGCGAGTTTGTACGGCTCGGCGTTGTTCGGGGCGGCGGCGTGGATGATGTTGAGTTCTTTTTCGGCTTCGTCGTATCGGCCGGCGACGAAATGCCGCTCGGCGACTTGCAGTCGGGCGCTTCCACGCATGTCGTCCCATCGTTTTCGGGCGTCGACGCGGGCCTCTTTTTGATCCGACAGCAACGCCCTACCGGTCTTCGGGACTTC
>JAPULF010000645.1 GCA_027295245.1 Planctomycetota bacterium | reverse complement strand
CATGTAATCCTTTTCGGCAATCCGATATGCGACACGGTTCAATCCGTCCGCTCCTCGAACACCCCTCCGCATCTGGCGTCGGGGTCAAAACCGGGTCGGCTCTTGTTCGGTTCCGGACTACAGCAGCCCGTTCCGTTCGGCAACCTCGTACGAGTCGCAGCCAGTACGACCTTTGCGTGAAATCGAGCCGGCCACTGGCAGAATACCATGCGACGTCCGGATTGACTAGCCGCACACGGTCTGGTAGACTGGCGTATTCCTGTCAGGCGGCACTTCATTCTCTTCAGAATCCGGCGCTTTCGCGCCGAAGGCGAGCCACGAGAATGACCGTATTTGCAGGGACGCGCAACGCGTACGATCGCGATGCCGTGTCAAACGGCGCCGCGCCTCGGCACTACATACTGTGCTGCGCTACGGTTGCAATCAATCTGCTGGTCCTTGCACCCGCTCTTGGGGGCGATGATTCCGCGAGCATGGTTGAGCGACTGGCCCGGGTTGCCGAGCAGGCCGACCCGGCGCGCAATCCTTACCTGAATCAGCAGCGCGTTGAGATCGCCCGCCGGCCCTTCAGAGAAGCGACATCGCCTAAAAAACGATTGCAAACACAGGGGCGACTCGCGTTCGAACTTCTGCTTGCCGGCGATGCCGAAGCAGCCGTCCGAGGGTTTGAGAGGCTTCGCCGGCTCACGAAGCAATCGAATGTCCGAGTTCCTCCGCAGCAATTCCTGCGATTGCGGGAACTGGAGGCCATCGCCTTCTTGCGCCTCGGAGAACAAGAAAACTGCCTTGCTCGGCATTCGGCCGATTCCTGCCTGATCCCGATACAGGGCAACGGGATACACATCGCGCAGCGAGGATCGCGCCGCGCCATCAACTCATATACCCAACTGCTGAACACGAATCCGGCAAATCTCTCTTGGCGGTGGCTTCTTAACATTGCCTATATGACCGTTGGCGAGTATCCCGACAAAATCCCCGCCGAATGGCTGATTCCCCCAGGTGTCTTTACCTCCGATTATGACATTGAGCGGTTCCATGACGTGTCCTCCGCAGCCGGACTGGACACAGTTGGCCTTGCCGGCGGCGTCGTCGTCGAGGACTTCGACAAGGACCGGCTGCTCGATGTCATGGTGTCGTCGTGGGGACTTCGCGACCAGATCCGGTACTTTGTCAACAACGGCGATGGAACTTTCACCGAGCGCACGCGGGAGGCCGGCCTTACGGGCATCACGGGTGGACTGAACATCTGTCACGCCGACTACAACAATGATGGCTACCCCGATGTGCTGGTTCTGCGGGGTGGCTGGTTGGGGGAAGAAGGAAGACACCCCAACTCGCTGCTTCGAAACAACGGTGACGGAACCTTCGAGGATGTGACCGAGGAAGCCGGTCTCCTGTCGTTTCATCCCACGCAGACCGCGGCGTGGGGTGATTTTGACAACGACGGCCGGCTGGACCTGTTTATCGGTAACGAGACTCCCCTTTTTCACCGTGCGAAGAACAAATCAGCGAGAGCGGTGCCGAGGAATGGGAGCTGGATGCAGTTCGTCAAGACGGACGAGCGCACTGTTACAAGACACCCCTGCGAATTGTACCACAACAACGGAGACGGCACGTTTACAGAATGTGCCGCCGAGGCCGGCGTCGACAACATAGCGTTCGTCAAGGCCGTTGCGTGGGGCGACTACGACAATGACGGAAGGCAGGATCTTTTTCTTTCGCGTATCGGCAACACAAACGTACTATTCCGAAACAACGGCCCGGCCCGCGAATTAACCACGCCGAGGCCTGACGGCCAAGGCAAGATGCCGGGCTGGTCATTCACAAACGTCAGCGCTGCAGCCGGGATCGCCGAGCCGGTTCAGAGCTTTCCGGCATGGTTCTGGGACTACGACAACGACGGTTGGCTGGACATCTTCGTTTCCGGCTATGGCTTGAGTTCGATGGGCGATGTCGCCGCCGATTATCTCGGCCTTTCGCACAAGGGAGTGCTTCCGAAACTGTACCGCAACCAGGCGAACGGCAAGTTTACGGATGTCACCGATGAAGTTGGGCTGGACACGATCCTATTCTCGATGGGTGCCAGTTTCGGTGACCTCGATAATGACGGATGGCTCGATTTCTACGTCGGGACCGGCGAGCCGGATTATCGAGCGCTGATGCCCAACCGCATGTTTCGAAATGCGTCGGGCCGGCGTTTCCAGGATGTGACCTCTTCCGGCGGATTTGGGCACATTCAAAAGGGGCACGGTATCGCATTCGCCGACATCGACAATGATGGCGACCAAGACGTATTTGCGGTCATGGGCGGCGCCTACTCAGGCGACGTTTTTCGAAACTCACTCTTCGAGAACCCGGGGCACGGCAATCGCTGGATCTCGCTACGCCTTGTAGGCGTGAAATCGAATTATTCCGCAATCGGCGCACGGATCAGTGTTCGTGTAAACAGCGATCGAGGTCCGCGCACGATTCACAGGATCGTCTCCACCGGGGGGAGCTTCGGTTCGACCACGCTGCGCCAGGAAATCGGACTAGGCCGGGCCACTTCAATCAGCAGTATCGAAGTTCGGTGGCCCGCCACCGGCGAGACGCAATGTTTCGAGAACGTGGCCATGGACAACATGTACGAGATTCTCGAAGGAAGTCCCGACCCTATTCCCATTCGGCCGAAGCAGTTTGATTTCTCACGCGATGCAACCGTCTGCCACCCCGAAAACCGCTGATCTGAAACCGACCCTCGGGACCATGACTGCGCGCAAACGCGGTGCAAGCACGATGATTGGCTAGGATCGCGGCGAAGGCCGCCGATTTCGGCCCTTGCCATGCGTGCGCTGCACTGCGGATTGCGGATTCCTCGGCCGATCTTCGTCGTTTGATCCCGTCTGGGGGCTTATCCCCTGTTCGCCGGCGACCGAAAAAAGTGTCGGCGAGTCCTTTAAGGCCTGGATGCGATCTCGCAACTGGGCGGCCCGTTCGAAT
>JAPULF010000644.1 GCA_027295245.1 Planctomycetota bacterium | reverse complement strand
CTGGGGTTCGATGCGGTGCGCGGCTGCCAGCATCGCGCCCAAGTCGCTGCCGCGCGTCAGGTCTTTGCGCCAAGCCTCGCGTACGGCGTCGAGCAGGTAGCCGTAGAGCGGGCCACTGGTGTATGCGAACGAGGCGACGATGCCGTCTTCTTCGGCGCGGCGCTTCAGCCCGACGTCAACCACGTCCCGTGCGGCGCGTTCGGCAAGTCGCATTCCGGTGTATTGGGCCAAGCCCTTTCGAATCTCGTTCGCTTCGATTGAGCGTACCGCGACTCGGCCGTTGCGGGCAAACTGTATCGCAGCGTCGGAGCGGATCAACCGTCGGACCGGAGCCGGGCGGCGATGTCCTTGGCCGGGTCTCTGGGTGTCCGCAACGATCGCAGGAACCTGAGAATTGCGGCCTTGTCGGCATCCGGCAGGGCCGCGTAGGCGTCGCGCTGCGGCTGTGCCTCACCGCCGTGCATCAGGATCGCCTGGCCCAGGGTCAGGGCCCGGCCGTCATGCAGGTAGGGGGCCGTATCGGACAGGGCGTGGTAGGCGCAACGGGGGGGCACTGTACCATAGCTGAACATGGCCCGGCGGCGTAGTCGGGCGAGGTCATATAGGGAAATCTCGGTTTGATGTCTTCGAAACGGCCAAGGCCGACGGAGGGCATTCGCCGGTCGATGAATCTCCGGCAAAAGGCGTTCTCGTCTTTCCTCGTTGTGACCAATGCAGTGCTGTGGGCGGTGCCGAGTGACGTTCTGGAACTGATCGCGCGCAACGATCCGGTCCTGCTCGGCCGGTATTCCCGCGGACATCTGAGCCTGCTCCTCGCGATGCTCATTGTCTCGCTCGTGGGTCTGTATATCGACCAGGCTCGCAGCAGCCAGAGATACAGGCGACGCGCGTTTCAAGTCATCACTCTGGTCGGCGTTGGCGTCCCGGGCGCCTTGATCCTCGACGCCATCGCAAGGCTCCTTATTGTTCCGCTGTATGTGTGTGACTCGCTCCCGTATCGCCGTGCCTCCGACCAGAGGTTTCAAACGACATACGAAGACGTGCCAAGTACGAAGGGATTGCTGACGTTCGCTCCGGAGGGCCATCCGCCGGTCACGTGCGTCTACACGACCGACGCGACCGGTTTTCGAAATCTGTCGATCGCAACCAGGTGCGACATCTTGATATTGGGCGATTCCTTTGCCGAGGGCAACAACGTGTCGGACGAGCATGCATGGCCGGTCGTGCTTGCCGAGCTTGCCGGGCTTGCCGTCTACAATCTCGGCATGTCCGGTTACGGGCCGCAACATTACCTGGCATCGTTCGAAGCCTTTGGACAGGCGCGCTTTCCCAAAGTCGTCATGTGCATGCTCTACGAGGGCAACGACTTCGAACGCAAACGCGTCGCTCCCGAGGCACATGCGGCCCCGTGTCCTCCCCGCGTGCATTCCTACTTCAAGAATTCGCCCATCCGAATGGCGCTGGACCGGGGCTTGCTGGAACTTTTCGGTGGTTTCGACGTGTGGGTCCCCGGGCACGTGCGCCCCGTTGTGTCCTGGCTACCGTTGGCGATCCCTGACGGGCCGGAGGCCAAGTATTACGCGTTCGGGCCCAAGGGTCTGGTCGAAAACAGCCAGGACAAAGCTGCATTCGAATCCGGCCAGCGCTGGATCGATACCTCCGACAGCCTGCTGAAGTTGAAGCGGGCGTGCGACGTGGTAGGCTCCGAACTGATCATCCTCTACGCCCCGACCAAGGCACGGGTCGTCCTGCCACTGGTGCGTCCTCGGATTCCGTTGACGCAGATTCGGGCCTTCGCCGCCCTGAGGCGGCCCGACGTGCCGGATCCCGAGACATTTGCGGAATTACTGTTCCGGAACCTGCCGGCACGGGAAGCTGTCGTTCGGCAATGGTGTCGCGAGCGCGGCGTCAGGTTCCTCAGCACCACGGACACGCTGAGGGAGAGCGTCGCAGCCGGCAGGCAGGTCTATTTCACATACGACCATCACTGGACACCGCTGGGTCATCGGGTCGTCGCCGAGTTGATTCATCAGCGCAGTTTGCGAGCCGGCGAATCAATGTCGGTGAACTGATCGAGACGCGGGGGTCGCGAATCCCGTACCGGCGGGCCGATTCTTGAGCGGTATAATTCCCCCATGCCGCTGACGGCACTGGCTGAAAAACGAAAGTTCCGCATGTCATGCGGATCAAGCTGATTATTGATAGGGCACTTCGGTGTTTGTCCGATTCGGGACATTGCGGAAAAACGACGAATCCGATTCACTGATGGGCGTACTTCAGGCTGCATTTGAACTACGAGATTCTGGTAAACTTGAAACGCATGAGTCTGCATGGCTCGAAAAAGAACTCGACTGGCTGGAGGTGCACCTCGAGTCTCCCGCCTGCCTTCGCGAACCTGGAACCCATCGCGCCATCTCGTGGTTTCACCCGCGGGCGAAACGTGCGATTGAGAAAACTCGAAGCATTGTTGCGCTTCTCGAAGAACACGGCGTTCGCGTTCGCATGGTTACGACTGACGATCCGGGAACGATTGTCTATGAAGACGCCTGGCAAATCGTCGCATATCCTCGCCGACGTAAACGCTCTGGCGGTTGACGTGCCCTAACCACACGCTGAAGTAGAGGATGCCCATCAAGGCGGTGGCGAGACCAGAATGATGAGCGCTCCGCATCGAACTGAGAATGACACCCCTCCATTCCTTGAGGTGGTGAAATCCGCCGTTGTAGGTGTCCTGACCTCCCACCGTCTCACCGGCAACGAGAGCGGGGTGTGTCCTGAATGCTCAACGCCGGTCCCCAAGCGAGAGGCGACCGCATGAAATATCACCATCCGTCGAGATTCCGCCGTGCCGCCAAACGGGTGGGACTGGGGGC
>JAPULF010000643.1 GCA_027295245.1 Planctomycetota bacterium | reverse complement strand
CTTCGTGCCGATGACCGGCGAAGCCCAGGACGCCCGGCGTCGATAGTTTTTTGCAGGATTACCGGTCTTCCCCCTCCCTTGAGAACCGTTCGTCAGATCAGCCGTTCATTAGGCCCAGGTTTTTGGGACGTACGAGTCCGTCTTTCGTGCGGTATCTCAACCCGATACGCGAACTCGACGATGTTTCCGACGTTGCGGACTTGAACCGCGGCGATGGGTGTTGCGCTAAGCGCATGCGGGCCCGAGTGCATGCGGTTGGGGGTCGTCGGATGTCTTACAGGCAAGAGTCGAGGGCGAGCGGTTGAGTTCGATAATCGGGAAGAGCAAGAGGGCCGTATTCGGGCTCCAGTTTCGTACCACCCTACTGCTGACCGGGGTGGTGCTCGCGGCAACGGGTCTGACCGGGGTCATGTACGTGCGACTGTCCAGCCGATTGGCCGCCGCGGAGGCCACGCGCAGCGCCCGAGAGTTGGCCAAGGCCCTCGCCGTTGCAGCCGCGGCGAACGTCGAACAGGACAATCGGAAAGAACTGCTGAAAATTGCACAGACCATGGTGCCGGAAGGAGAACTGGTCTACATCCTTTTCGCCGACATGTCGGGAAAGCTGCTGGCGGGCCATCAAAAGGGCGCGGGCAACGTCGAGCGGTTGTTGAATCACGATGGGCAGCAATTGTCCGTGGAGACGCTAAACCGACCGAAGCTGCTGTCCGACGGTCCGTCAGGGCCTCGCATCGATATTGTGTATCCGATCGTGAAGGCTCGCCCGAATGGACAGACTCCCGCCGAGGTGACGATCGGGTACGTGCGTTTGGGGCTGAGCCTCAGCGGCGCGGAACGTCGGCTCGAGCACACCGAACGCCAAGTCATCGGCCTGGCGATTGCGATCACGCTCTTGATGATTCCCGTGGGATATGCGGTCGTGCGGCGTTTGGCGAAGCCGATCAAGCGATTGTCGGTCGCGGCACAGTGTCTCTCGCGCGGGCAACTGTCGACGCGGGTTCCGGAGGATCGCCGCGACGAGATCGGCGACCTGACCAAGGCGTTCAACGCCATGGCCGAGGGCCTGGAGAAGTCGCAAAAGCAATTGAACAAACTGAATGCCGAACTCGAGGATCGAGTCGCGCAACGGACCAACGCGCTACAGCAGATGGCAATTCGGGATCCGTTGACCGGGTTGTACAATCGGCGCCATTTCAATGAACTGCTGAATCGACTCTACGCCGAGGCCCAGCGCTACGACACCGATTTGACCTGCATGATGATCGATCTGGACGATTTCAAGCGCGTGAATGACACGTTGGGTCATCTGACGGGCGACAAGCTCTTGAAGCGCGTGGCGACCGTGATCCGGTCCACGGTTCGCAAATCCGACGTGCCGGTTCGCTACGGTGGCGACGAGTTCTTGGTGCTTCTCCCGCGAACGTCTCCGGAAGCGGCCCAACAGATGGCGAAGCGTTTGTTGAACGGTTTCCGCGACGACATCAGTAATGATTCGCCGAAGTCTTCCGGCACATCGTTGAGCATCGGCCTGGCCAGTCGGGAGCAGGATCAGCCGCCCACCGCCGAGGCCCTCGTGAGCTTGGCCGACGAGGCCCTCTACCTTGCAAAGTCGGGCGGTAAGGATCGGATCATGGTGGTCCGCCCGGTGGCCGTCGAAAACTGAGGCCGAGTGCGGACGCCCCGGAAGGCTCAGGATTTCAGGTTTTCCGGGTTCAAGGGCCTCAAATCATCCACGACGAAGAGACCGTCCTTTCGGATGAGTTCGCCATCGAAGTAAACCTCGCCTCCGCCCGCGTCCGGGTCCTGGCGCATGACCATGTCCCAGTGGATCGCGGAGTCGTTTCCGTTGCTGGCCTCGTCGTAGCACTTTCCGGGCGTGAAGTGGATGCTGCCCGCGATCTTCTCGTCGAAGAGCGTGTCCTTCATCGGCTTGGTGCAGTAGGGATTGAAGCCGATCGCGAATTCGCCGACGTAGCGGGCCCCGACGTCGGCGTCGAGTACCTCGTTCAGCTTGGCCGTTTGGGTGCTGCTGGCATTGACGATCTTGCCGGCCTTGAACTCCAGACGGACGTCATTGTGGGTCTCGCCGCGATAGAGCGTCGGTGCGTTGAAGCGGATGACGCCGTTGACGGAATCGCGGACCGGAGCGGTAAAGACCTCGCCGTCCGGGATGTTGAGTCTTCCGTCGCACGGTACGGCGGGGATGCCCTTGATCGAAAATGTGAGGTCGGTGTCCGAGGGACCCAGCAGGCGGACCTGGTCGGTGCGTTCCATTCGGGCCGCAAGCGGTTTCATGGCCTCGGACATTTTCTTGTAGTTCATCGTGCAGACGTTGAAGTAGAAATCCTCGAAGGCCTCCGTGGACATCTCGGCCATCTGGGCCATGGACGGCGAAGGCCAGCGAAGGACGACCCAGCGGGTTTTCTTGACTCGGATTTCGCTATGCACCCGCTTCCAGACCGTGTTTTCGTACAAGGCCTGCAAGTCGGAAGAAACATCAGAGAGTTCGCTGATGTTGGGGTTGCCGCGGGCTCCGATGTAGCACTGCACCCGTTCCATGCGGAATCTCTCGGTGTCGGCAATGAGGTCCCAGCCCTCGCGCGAACCGTTCAGCATCAGGGCCCGTTTGACCTGGTTGGACTCGAGTTTGACGACCGGCACGCCGCCGGCTTGCCGGGCGAAACGGACCAACTCGCAGGTGAATTCGTGTGGAATGTCGATGGCTTCGATGAGGATCTTCTCACCCCGCTGGACCGCACAGGAGTAATTGATCAGCGTGTCCGCGAGCTTGGTAATCCGTGAATCGATCATGACCTCGGTATCCGTTCGTAGTCCTTAATGTCCCAGCGTGCATCGAGTCGACGATTTGACCCGGAATTCATGGAAATTAGTGGATTTGGGTGATTATCGCCAGTCGTGCCGCAGGGACGCGGGTTTCCAATCGCGCCGCGAACCCGCTAGAATGGTGGGAGCCGAGGTTGCAGGAGGCGGGAGTGTCTTTCGCAATCATTGCTTTGTTACCGCGAACGGTCCGCAGACCCCTTTCGGACATGGGGTCTGGGGTGGTCTGGGCTGTGAGCATGTCCCGGGCCGATCCGTGGCCGGTGAGTCAAAAAGGGAGGGCTCCAGACAGATGTTCGAAAGACAATCCGCATTCGTTTTCGCCTCCGGCTTGATGATTATCGGTTTCGTCGCCGTGGGGCCGGTTTCGGCCGGAGAGCCGATTACCGCGCCGGTCGCGAGCGTGCAGGTCGCGACGCCGCTGGACTCGGACCTCGTCGCCAATACGGGGGACGCACCGGCGGTGGTCTATTCCGGGACGATCGAAGTCGCGGGTGCGGCGTGGCTGAGGTTGAATTTCGCCGAAGTCATGCTATCGGGCAGCACGCAAGACGGCTCCGGATCCTATTTGCGGTTGACTTCGGTCCTGGACGGCGGCGTGCAGACCTTGAATGCGACGCACGTGGAGCAATGGCAATACAAATCCGCGTTCTTCAACGGGGATGCGGTTCTTGTCGAACTGATCGCGTATCCGGGCACGGGCCAGAATCGGCTCGTCATCAACGAGACGACCGCCGCGGCGGCATTTCCCGCTCCGCGGTCGATATGCGGTCCCGATGACGATCGCGCACTCTCGAACGATCCACGGACCGGTCGCACTTCCAACGGATGCACGTGTTGGATCATCGACGATATTAACCATTGCTTTCTGTCGGCCGGGCACTGCGCGTCCGGCTTCGATGTCGTCGAATTCAATGTGCCCCTCTCAGATTCGAACGGGAATCACATCCATGCGCCTCCAGAGGACCAGTATGCCGTCGACCCGGCATCGGTGCAGTCGAACAACGGGGGTATCGGCAACGACTGGGCCTATTTCGGTTGCTTTGCGAATCCCATGACGGCATTGACGCCCTTCGCGGCACAGGGGGATTTCTTCGTCTTGTCGGACGCGCCGCCGGAGGTTGCCGGGCAGACGATACGAATTACCGGTTACGGAGTCACGCAACCTCCTGTTCCGCAAGAGTGGAACTTCGCCCAGAAGACCCATACGGGGCCGTTTGTCGATTCGTTCGGTGACACTTTGCAATACGAGGTGGACACTTCGGGTGGGAATTCCGGATCGGCGGTCTTTAACGAGGACAGCGGGGAGGCCATCGGGATTCACACCCATGCCGGTTGCAATTCGAGCGGTGGGAATCACGGAAC
>JAPULF010000642.1 GCA_027295245.1 Planctomycetota bacterium | reverse complement strand
GGCGCTCTCAGTCTGGCGCCGGCACATCAACCCGCCGCCAACGCATTCGTCCCGCTTGCAACGCTTCAGAAGGCGATAGACCGCGAGGCATCCGCGAATACGATTCTGCTGACTGGATCGTCGTTCGCCAGCGATCCCACGGCCGGCACCAGTCGATTTCAAGAGCTCTTCCAAGATCATGTTCAACTCGAAGACCTGGGACTTCGCATGCGGATCAATCCGAAGCTCGGATACGTCGCACTCGAGAGCGAGGCCATGCTCCTCGAGCCCGCGATCGAGTCCGCCGCCAATCGGACGGCTGCCGCCCTTGGCAAGCAACCGATGCATATCTACACCTATTTGGCCAACACGATCGCGATCGCCTCGCGGGACACCGATGAAATCCCATACTCGACGGTAGCGGCCCTCGACCGGCTGCCTGCATTCGACCCCGCGATCAACTCGCCGGAGGCCGCGCTTTCCCCGGGCGAGATCATTCTCAACGACTGGGCCGCCCGCGACTTGAATGCCCGGATCGGCTCGACCATTCGACTCACCTACTATGTGAACGACACGTTCGGCCGGCTCGATACCGAGCACGCCGACTTTGAACTGCGCGGCATCGTGCCGCTTGCCGGTGCGGCGGCCGATTCGGGCTTTACGCCCGAGTACGCCGGCATCACCGACACCGAAAACGTCACCGACTGGGACCCGCCCTTCCCGATCGATCTCGGGAAAGTGCGCGACCGGGACGAGAGTTACTGGGACCAACATCGTGCCACGCCGAAGGCGTTCATTTCGCTCGAGGACGGTCGGCGGCTCTGGACGGACGATGAAGAGCGATTCGGAAGTGTGACTGCCCTGAGGCTGTACGCCGATGACGGCGAGGACCTGTCTGCGCTGTCGGCGTCGTTCCGAAATGGCCTGCTGCGGAATATCAACGTCGCACGGATCGGACTACGCTTCGAGCCTGTCCGAGAACAAGCCGCCGCCGCCAGCAAAGGCAGCACCGAATTCGGCGGTCTCTTCATAGGGTTCAGTCTGTTTCTGATTCTCTCGGCTTGTCTGCTCGTCGCGCTCCTGTTCCGGCTTGGGATCGAACGTCGCGCCGCTCAGGTGGGCATCTTGCTCGCCTCGGGATACTCCGCCCGCCGGGTTTTCCTCATCGTGCTTGCCGAAGGCGCGGCAATCGCCGGGATCGGCACTGCGATCGGAGGGGTCGCGGCCCTGGGATACGCAGAACTCATGCTCGGCGGACTGCGGACATGGTGGGCGGACGCCGCCAACGCCCCGTTCCTTCAACTCCACGTCACCCCCGTGAGCCTGGCCATCGGACTCGTGGCCGGCGGGTCGGTCGCCGTAATCGCCATCGCGTGGTCGGTGCGCGGTCTGACGCGACAACCGCCCAAATCCCTGCTGGCCGGCGCCGCGTCGGGCGGACCCTCGACACTCGGCGACGGGTCGGGACGCGCGTCCGCCATCACGAGTCTTGTCGCCTTGGCGCTCGCCGTCGCGATGGTTGCGATGTCCAGCCTGACGGAGGTTGTTCCGCCGACCATCGGATTCTTCGTGAGCGGCGTCGCCATGCTGGTCGCGTGTCTTTCGGGACTCGCCCGATTTTTGCGACGCGAACCGAGGGGCGTCATCCATCGTCCCGGCCCCGGCGCAATCGCGAAACTCGGCATCCGCAACGCCCGCCGACACCCACGCCGAAGCCTGCTGACCGTGGCCCTGATCGCATCGGCGACGTTTGTCATCGCGGCCTTGCAGGCGTTCCGTCTCGAAACCGACGCCTCGCCAACGGACAAACACTCGGGCACGGGAGGTTTCGCCCTGTGGGCCGAGACGATCGTGCCCCTCGCGTTCGACCTCAACACGCCGGAGGGCCGAGAGTCCCTCAGCCTGCCTGACGAGGCCCAGGCCGCCCTGGCGGACGTTCGGGCATTCCCCTTTCGCATGAGAATCGGCGAGGAGGCAAGCTGCCTGAATCTGTACAAGCCGACCACGCCGACGATCCTCGGAGCGGGCGAAGCCATGATCCGGCGCGGTGGATTCACGTTCGGCGCGACGATGGCGACGAAGGACGAAGAAACCGAGAACCCGTGGACACTGTTGAACCGAACATTCGACGACCGGGCCGTGCCGGTCATCGGCGACGAGGCCTCCGTGCTGTGGCAACTGCATCTCGGACTCGGGAAGGACCTCGTGGTCGACGACGAGCGCGGCCGACAAATGAAACTGCGATTCGTCGGCCTGCTTCGTGGAAGCGCCTTGCAGGGCGAGCTGGTGGTTTCGGAAGCGAACTTCACGCGCTTGTTTCCGTCCATCAGCGGGCATGCGTTCTTTCTGATCGAATCCCCGGCGAGCAAGGTGAGCACGGTCGAACAAACATTGGAGCGTGAGCTGGCCGCATACGGATTCGACGTAGCCGAAACGGCCGATCGCCTTCGCGCGTTCTTCGCCGTTCAGAACACCTATCTGTCCACGTTTCAGACGCTCGGCGGACTGGGCCTGATACTCGGCACGATCGGCGTGTCGGTCGTGCAGCTTCGAAACGTCTGGGAGCGGCGCGGCGAACTGGCCCTGATGCGGTCGCTGGGCTTCTCGCGGGCTGCGCTCGGCGGAATGGTCCTGGCCGAATCCGCCGTGCTCGTAGCCGCCGGTTTGGCGGCCGGCGCGATCCCCGCATTCGTTGCCATCGGACCGCACCTCGCGACGCACGCCGGTTCGATCCCGTTCGGCCGACTTGCGGCAACATTGGCGGCTGTATTCGCCGTGGGCATGATTGCCGGCGCGATCGCCCTTCGCCCCGTTCTCCGCGGTCCCCTGATCGAAGGGCTCCGCGCGGAATAGACCCGACAGTTATGGCAATATACAAATGGGCGTGACGCCGCACGGCGCGCTACAATTGCCAAACCCACAGGATTCGTAGATTGCCGAACAAAGACAACGCCCCCGAAGTCGAACCAGCAGATGCAAGCCCGGCGGAACCGCTCATCCGGGCCCGCGGACTCGTCAAACACTATGAAGGCGGCCGCATCACCGCCCTGAACAACCTCGACCTCGACATCGTTTCCGGCGAATTCGTCGCCGTGTGCGGCCCGTCCGGCTGCGGCAAGAGCACGCTCCTCAACATGCTCTCGGCCGTGGATCGCCCCGATGCCGGCCGTCTCGATATCGGCGGACTCCGCCTCGACCAATTGAACGGCACCGCCGTCGACCGATTCCGCGCCACGGTGGTGGGCCTCGTCTTCCAACTTCACAATCTGTTGCCCAACCTCACCGCCGCCGAAAACATTCAGGTTCCCATGATGGCGATCGGTCTGGCCCCGGCCGAGAGAGTCCGCCGCGCCGTCGAGCTACTCGACCGCGTAGGCCTCGCCGACCGCGCCGCCGCCCTTCCCACCGTCCTCTCCGGAGGCGAGCGCCAGCGCGTCGCCGTCGCCCGGGCCCTCGCCAACCGCCCGCCCATCCTCCTCGCCGACGAACCCACCGGCGCCCTCGACTCCCGCAACGGCGAAATGCTCTTCAACCTGCTCACAACCCTCCAGTGCGAACTGCACATGACGTTGCTGGTCGTTACGCACGAGCGGGACGTAGCCGCCAGAGCGGATCGGGTGATCCACATGCAGGACGGCGCGATTGTCAACGCCGGCAGTGCGTCCGGGTCAGCGGACGCGGAGCATGAAGAGCCGGCGCAAGGGCCGTCGAATGACGCACGCTAATGAAACCGTGAATACCGCGCAGGGTGAGGGTCGATCATCTTCCTCGAAAAAGAAGATCGTCGCCGTCATTGTCATTCTGCTGACGTCGTTACTCGCTATCGGTTTCTTTGCCCTCCGGGGCAAACGGTATCAGTTGAAACTCACGGAGCAGCAGATTCAAGAAAAGCTCGATGCGAAGTTTCCAATCGAGCGAGGCACTCGGTCGCTCTTGATATTGACGTTGTCGGAGCCCGACGTGGCGCTGGCGGAGGGGGCGGACAGGATCGCGTTCGGATTGAAAGCATCGGTTGACATCAAGGTGGGCGGAAAAAACCTCTCTTTGAGAGGCACCGGACGGGTCAATGCGGGGCTGCGGTACGA
>JAPULF010000641.1 GCA_027295245.1 Planctomycetota bacterium | reverse complement strand
CTACGTCGCGATCATGCTGCTGCCCGCATAGGGCGGCTATCAGTGCGTCCGCTTGATTACGGCATTTTCGACCACCCTCCTCGTGCCCGAAGGCGCCGTGGGCACTTGGGACAACCAACGCGGCGAGAGTTGGTGCCACGTGGTTTTTGTTCAGGAGTCGGCCGGCCTATCAGTGATGCGTTGTCGTAGTCCGCAAATGACAGGTCCGAATCGCCATCCCCTGCGTCCGCCACCGGCCAAGGGCGGCCAACCACAGCCCGACGCCTTTCTGACCGACGAATACCAACGTACCCTGGCAACGCGTTGACCTGCGGGAAAACCCGCGCATCCTGGAGCCACCCGAGAGCGGAGCGATGGCCAAGTGGATCCAACCCACGCACGAAAGCGTCAAGGCCCTGTGGTTTCTGATCAGGGACGGCAGGTTCAAGAGCCCCAACGGCGTTCCGAAATTCCATTGCACCAAGGGCCACCAGAACCCCGACGAGCTCTATATTTCCTGGCCTTATGACAGCGACTCGGTCGTCAGATGCCTCATCGACGACATACCCGAGTTCCTGCCCGACGAGCCGCAGGATCAACTTCTCAACGTCTTGACCCGCATCGCCAAGCGCGACCTGCGCGAACCCAAGACCGTCAGCCGTCAAGCCCAGTCTTCATTCAGCGCCCACGACCTTCGCACGGCCGAGAGAATCTTCGCCGGAAAACTCGATCGATGTGATATCGATAACGGTCACCGCCAGCGCATAATCAAACTGTTCCGCGAAACACTCGAAACAATGCCGCGTCCGCCGGCGATGCAGCAAGCCTGAACGCAACGTTCAAGAGAGTGCGGCCGAATATCGCCGCGAAAGTTGCGCCCGGCCCGAAAAGCCTGGACCCCAACGTATCAAAACGATAGATCAATACCGAGACTGAACTCGGGAATCTGCGCCGCGCACCGTAGGCAAATGCCACGGGAAAGCACTCGCTGGGTGCGGCGTTCGGCGACCCCCGAGAACGCACGACCGTCGGAGAAGTGCAGGGTCAGCCTCAATCGCCCCCGGCCCGATGCGTATCCACGTCGTCCGACCGAATCCACCGGCCGGGCAAGTGGTGACAATCCCCCGCGTGCTGAATATACTCGTCGCACCAAAGAGCCCGTTCACTCGCCGCTCGGCGGCTGGGAGCCCGTGGAAAAAAAGGAGGGGACCGACTGGCTTCGGGTCAATCGGTCCCTCACGTTTCCGAGAACAGCGTTTCGCGAGGTGCGTGTCCCGTTTTGTCACGGCCTCGCTAGAAAGTGACTGCCAATTTGGAGATCACCCTACTCTGCATCGGTGACGTCGTCGGCCGACCAGGGCGCTTCGTCGTCTCAATCGGAGTACCGCGGCTCGTGAAAGAGCGGAAGATCGACTGCGTCATCGCCAACGTCGAGAACGCCGCCGCCGGATCCGGACTGACCTCGAACCTGTACGAGAAATTCCTGCGCTACGGCGTCAGCGTCATGACCATGGGCGACCACGTCTTTCGCAAGGCCGAGATCCTGCCCATTCTCGAACAATCCGACCGGATCGTCCGACCGGCCAATCTGCCGGAAGAGGCCGTCGGAAAACAGTTCACATTATTCGAGACCGATGCCGGACCCAGGGTCGCAGTCATCCAGCTCATCGGCCGGCTCTTCATGAACACGGTCAGCAACTGCGCCTTTCACGCCGCAGACGCGGTCCTCGAGCGAATTCCGCGCGACGTCAAGATCATCGTCGTCGATATGCACGCCGAAGCCACCAGCGAGAAAATCGCCATGGGCTGGTACTTGGACGGCAGGGCCAGCGTTGTCTTCGGCACACATACCCACGTCCCCACCGCCGACGAACAACTGCTGCAAAAAGGAACCGCCTATATCACCGACCTCGGCATGAGCGGACCCTACGACAGCGTCCTCGGTCGGCGCAAGGACCGCGTGCTCAAGGCACTCACCACCGGAATGCCCGCACCATTCGACGTGGCCACCGGTGATCCCCGAATGTGCGGCATCCTCGTCAAGGTAGACAGCGAAACCGGACGTGCCTCGCATATCGAGAGGATTCGTGTAGAAGCAGAACTCGAAGAAGGCGCCCACGGCGGCCCAACCGACACCGCCGACTAATCCGCGGAGCGCTCCTGACGGCCGAGGAACCAAGTTTTCGAGCCGCCGGATTCACCCCGCGCCGCCGTTCGGGTGCTTGACCCGTCAACGCCCGATTCGAGCGACTTTCGACAGACCGTAGAGTCGCCCCGTGCGGGGGGCTTGCCTTGGGCCACGAGCCTTGGTCCACGAGCCTTGGGCGTGGACGCTTCCGTCGATTGGATACATAATACGCGCGTCGGTTATTCGTGATCCGGCCTGTCAATGCTCCATCGTCACTGCCCCGACGGCAACCACACCGTTGACCCCGTGCCGGTCCATCCCGGAAAATAATCGCATGTCCACAGAAGAGCCGCAGTCATACCGAAACCGCAACGAGGAATACCGGGAATTCGACCCCGACGACCCCGACCCGACCGAACCCGAACGGAACGCCGCGGCCCGTTTCCGGCGGCACAGCCTCGAACCGTTTCACGTAGACGAACAGATACTCGTCTTCAACAAGCCCACCGGTTTTCCAATCGCCACGGACAGGACCGGACTGACGACCTTTCCGGAATTCCACGATCAAACCCTGAGCGACATCGGCCCTCTGTATGAAGTCCTCCCCATCGACGAGGGCGCCGGCGGCATGGTCCTTCTCGCTCGAACCCGCTCCACGCAACAAGCACTCGCCGATCAGCGCTCGGACGGCCGCTTGGAGATCTGCTACGTCGCACTCGTCCGCGCTTCTTTCGTCGAGCAGTCGGGGACCATCGACATACCCATCGGGCGTCGCCGCCGCCCGCCGCACAAGTGGCAGGCCGATTCCAAGGCCGGCCGGCCCGCCGTAACCGAGTGGAGTCTCCGCGACCACTTCATCGGATACGCCCTCCTCGAATGCCGCCCCCGCACCGCCGTGTCCGCCCAGGTCCGCGTCCACCTCGCCGCCGCCGGAATGCCCCTGGCCGTGGACGCCGAATACGGCTCCGCCGAAAACCTTTACCTGTCGTCTTTCAAGAGCGGATACCGACCCAGCCGTCGCCGCTCCGAAAAACCCCTCATCGAACGCCCCAGCATCCACGCCGAGTCCGTACGCTTCCTTCACCCCACCACCGACGAGCCCTTGCGATTCGAGGCCCCCATGCCCAAGGATCTCCGCGCAGCCCTGAATCAACTCCACCGCTTCGGACGACTCCCGCCCGATTAGCGGCCTGCGGCAAAAAAAAAACGGAACGGATCGACGCCCCGCGAACAGATTCTCGGATATTTGTGGCCCGCGGCTGCATCCGGATTCCACCGCCATCGGTACAAGCCATTCAGCCAAGACCGACGGGCGCCCCCAAAGTGAACCCGCGGACATGGCCCGCCGTAGAAAAGGGATGAGGTCCGATATGCGTGCCACGAGATCAATGCCCCCAATCGTCAAGTGGATGTGTTTGTGTACCTGCGTGTTCATCGCGCTTCCCACGAGCGTCTGGCTCCCGGTAATCGCACTCGCGTCTATGATCGCCGTCGGAGCATCACTCAGCCGCGCTGCCAGAGGTCGAAGGTGTCCGGACTGCGGCGGAGTTCTAAACCGCGAAGAAAACGCAAGATGCTCGGACTGCGGCGCCTATGAGTTCGGGATGTCATCTCTCATCGCACGAGCCAAGACAAGCAACCCGACCGCGATGTTCTAAATCGTCGTTGCTCTACTGCGATACTCGATGAGAGCATTTCACGATTCACCGTAGCGTCACCCCTTGTGGATGACGAGCGTTGCGCGTTACGCTCGTACGGCGCCAACGATAGCATGGGCCCAACAACCGTCATTCGTGAAATGCCATGGAATCGAAGAATACACCGCCCGCACGCAGGAGATCCGCCAAAATGCGCACATCCCATTCAAACGGTGTCTTGCTCGTTTTCGTCACGCTGAGCACTAATCTCACGATCGCCTCAACGACGCCCGCCCAAACGCCGGAGGAACCGATCATGAAACGGCCCGTCAGCACCTATTCCATCGTCGCCCGCGACCCCACCACCGGCGAGATGGGCGTCGCCGTCCAGTCGCACTGGTTCTCCGTCGG
>JAPULF010000640.1 GCA_027295245.1 Planctomycetota bacterium | reverse complement strand
TCGTCGCTCGGTATCTCAAACATCTCGCGGCCGCGCGAAAAAAAACACAACGAGAGCCGCCCCGACCAAGACGCAAATGGCCCCCGGCAGCCGCGAACCAACAAATGGACCGCAGAACACGTGATCGAGTGGGTGGAAACGACCCCGGGTGATCTCGATGCCGCCGGCCGGCAGGGCCTTTATCGGCTGAGGACATGGGGCCGCAAAGCCCCCGAGTCCGAACTCGCCGCCGTCGTCGAACGATTGTCTCAAGAGACGATTCCGATCCGAGTCTTCCGATACCTCCACGTCTTCCTGGCCCGGACACACCCGGCCCCGGACGACACACTGCTGGCGTTCGCCGACCATCATCGCCCGATGATTCGACGGGTCGCGTACTCGGTGCTCTCGCGCCTGGATGACCCACGGGTTCGCCAACTCGCCCTTGCCCGCCAGCAACCGGAGCCGATGTGCAAAGGCGCCCTTAGCATGTTCGAAGCAAGCTACCGGCCCGGCGACCACCATGCCATCGAACGAGCCATCTTCATTCCGGAGAACGTCGATGACTTACACCGCCTCGCGCTCGACCTGGTAAACATTTTCGGGCGACATCCCCTGCCGGGCGCACGCGACCTGATGCTGTTTGCATACGAGCATTCACCGTGCGGTATCAGTCGCAAATCATCCGTCCGCACGTTATCCCGAATCGGAGACATGCCTTCGTGGCTCCGGGAGGAGGCCGCGTTTGACGCCTCCCCGCTGATACGCAAGCTCGCGACCGGGGGCCCCGATGAAGAATGAGATCCTGCGATGATGATCCTCCCCCTCGGCACGCGAATCGTCACCAAGGTCGAGACCCGGCCCGTCGGAGGCGGCAATACCTGCCCCGCCGGAATGGTCGGAATCGTCATCGCCGCCCCCGCCGACCACGAACACGCCTACCGGGTGCGCTACCCCGGCGGCGTCGAAGCCCAGGTCCGGCGAAGCGAAATCGAAATCCTCGCCCACTTTCAGGCCGGCGAGATGCAAAAGCCCCAAGGCGGCCTGGCCGAATACGGCCTGCAGAATTGCATCATCTATCGCTGCGTCGTTGGCTCGCGGGCATACGGCCTCGACATCGAAGAAAGCGACACCGACCGCCGCGGCATCTATGTCGCCCCGTGCGAAATGCTCTGGTCGCTCTACGGCGCCCCCGAGCAACTCGAGAACGAAGAGCCCCAGGAATGCTACTGGGAGCTTCAGAGATTCATCGTGCTGGGATTGAAGGCCAATCCGAACATACTCGAGTGCCTCTACACCCCCACCATCGAGCACGCTCGCAAGAGACCTGCTCGACATGCGAGAGATCTTCCTGTCTCGGCTGGTCTTCCAAACATACAACGGCTACGTCCTCTCGCAATTCAAAAAGATGAACCGCGACCTGAAAAACCGTGGCAGCATCAAGCCCAAGCACGCCATGCACCTGATTCGCCTCCTGCTTTCAGGTATACATATACTGCAAGAGGGTTTCGTCCCCGTGGCCGTGGGGCCCTATCGCGACCGGCTGCTCGCAATCCGGAACGGCGAGATGGACTGGAGCCGGGTCGAATCCTGGCGCAAGCAACTCCACACCGAGTTTGACGCGGCCTTCGCGACGACGAAACTGCCCGAACGGCCCGATTATGAGAAGGCCAACGATTTCCTCGTCGCGGCACGCCGCCGCATGGTACGGTAGAAAATGCCTGCATGAACATCGATCCGAGAATCGACGAGATCGTCGCGGCACAACCCTGCCCCCACCTGTTCGTCACGATCAGCGGCGCCCACCTCTACGGGTTCCCCTCGCCCGACTCCGACTACGACATCCGCGGCGTCCACATCCTCCCCGCCGCCGAAGTGGTCGGCCTCGTCACGGGCCCCGAGACGCTCGATATCTCCGACTCCGTCCAAGGCCTGGAACTCGACTTGGTAACCCACGACATCAAGAGGTTCTTCAGCCTGTTGTTGAGGCGAAATGGCTACGTCCTCGAGCAGCTTTACTCGCCGCTAATAGTCGAAACCACACCGGAGCACCAGGAACTCAAGGACATCGCGCGCGGGTGCATCACGCGAAATCACGTCCACCATTACAGCTCATTCGCAAAGAATCAATGGAAGCTCTTCCGCCGAGATGACCCGCCGAAAATCAAACCGTTGCTCTATACTTATCGCGTCCTCCTGACCGGAATACACCTGATGCAAACAGGTCGCATTGAGGCCAACCTATTGCGATTGAACGACGAGTTTCGATTGCCGCAGATTGACGAACTCGTTTCGGAAAAGCTGGAGGGCGGGGAACGATGCTCGCTCAGGGATACAGATCTGACGGTTCATCGGAAACAGTACGAAGGGTTGCTCGACAGATTGCGACAGGCCCACGAAGACTGCACACTCATCGAGGCGCCGACTTGCCGGGATGCCCTCAACAAACTGTTGGTGCGGCTGAGGATTGAATCTGTTGAAGGCTGAAGTCTACTGGGTGACCGAAGCGCCGGTTCGGCTGGCCGTCTTGCCACGTCCTCGCGGTGGCGATTACCTTGTGGATGAAATCGCGTCATTGCACGACCAAGGATTGGACGTGCTCGTGTCCCTGCTGACCGAGGATGAATGCGACGAACTCGATCTCGGCGGCGAGGAGCAAGCATGTAAGGAGCATTCGGTCAAATTCATTTCATTCCCAATCGAAGATCGATCCGTTCCCCCCGATGCCGCGGCGGCTACGAGCCTCGTGCGAGACCTACGTGATTTGCTCGTTCGACACCAACGAGTCGGCATTCACTGTCGCGCGGGAATCGGCCGCTCGGCGATGCTTGCGGCCGCCGTCTTGGCGGGTTTCGGATTCTCACCTGATGCGGCATTTGAGAGAATCAGCGATGCGAGAGGGTGCGAAGTACCCGACACATCCGCGCAGCGAACTTGGGTAGAGCGATTCGTGCGAGGCGATGAGCATTGACCTTTTCGATTCCCGAACTCGCCCTCGTCACCCTCATCGGCCCCTCCGGCTCCGGAAAGTCCACCTTCGCGCATAAACACTTCAAGCCCACGGAAATACTCTCCTCCGACTACTGCCGCGGACTCGTCGCCGACGATGAAAACGACCAGGCCGCCACCAACGACGCCTTCGAGGTCCTCCACTTCATCGCCGCCAAGCGACTCGCCGCCGGACGCCTCACCGTCATCGACGCAACCAACGTCCAGCCCGAATCCCGAAGACCCCTCGTCGCCCTGGCCCGTCGGTTCCACTGCCTCCCCGTCGCACTCGTACTCAACATGCCGGCCAAGCTCTGCCACGAACGCAACCGAGACCGCCCCAACCGCAACTTCGGCCAGCGCGTCATCGCCCAGCAACGCGCCCAGCTCCGCCGCTCGCTCCGCGGCCTCAAGCGCGAGGGCTTCCGGCACATCCACGTCTTCGACACCCCCGAAGAGGTCGAAGCCGCCGAGATCGCACGCGTCCCGCTATGGAACAACCGCAAGTCGGAACACGGCCCCTTCGACATCATCGGCGACCTCCACGGCTGCTGCGACGAACTGGAAACACTCCTCGACCGACTCGGTTACAGGATCGCGTCACGCGTCTCAAACGATTCCCCATGGGCCGGACGCGTCTATGAACACCCCGAAGGCCGCAAGGTCGTCTTCCTCGGCGACCTCGGTGATCGCGGACCCCGCATCCTCGATTGCTTCCGGCTCGCGCGCAACATGGTCGACGCCGGCCGGGCCCTCTGCATCCCCGGCAACCACGACGTCAAGCTCCTCCGCAAGCTTCGCGGCAAAAACGTCAACATTTCGCACGGGCTGGCCGCCACCCTGGCCGAAATAGACGCCCTCCCCGAATGCGACCGCAAGCAATTCTCCGCCGAACTAGTCGACTTCATCGACGGGCTAATCAGCCGTTACGTATTTGACGATGGCAAGCTGGTTGTCGCCCACGCCGGTCTCCGCGAGGAAATGCAGGGCCGCGGCTCCGGCAAGGTCCGCGAGTTCTGCCTCTACGGCGAAACCACCGGCGAGACCGACGAGTTCGGCCTCCCCATCCGATACAACTGGGCCGCCGAATATCGCGGCCGCGCACGGGTCGTCTACGGCCACACCCCCGTCCCCGAGTCCGACTGGCTCAACGGCACCATCAACATCGACACCGGCTGCGTCTTCGGCGGGTCCCTCACCGCCCTGCGTTATCCCGAGATCGAACTCGTCTCCGTCCCCGCCGAAAAAGTGTATTGCGAGCCCGCCAAACCGCTTCGCGCCCCAAGCCGATCGAACGCGCCGCTTACGGCCCAGCAGCAACACGACGACCTGCTCGACCTGGCCGACGTAACCGGCAAACGAATCATCACGACCCGCCTCGCCCGAAACGTCACCCTCCGCGAGGAGAATGCCGCCGCCGCCCTCGAGGTCATGTCGCGCTTCGCCGTCGACCCCAAGTGGCTCATCTACCTCCCCCCGACCATGTCGCCTTGCGCAACCAGCAAACGCCCCAACCTCCTTGAACACCCTGACGAAGCCTTCGGCTACTTCCGCACCGCCGGCGTCACCAAGGTGATCTGCGAAGAGAAACACATGGGCTCCCGCGCGGTCGTTGTCGTCTGCCGCGAAAAGGAAGCCGCCCGGACCCGATTCGGCGTGGCGGACGACGCCATCGGCGTCTGCTACACCCGAACCGGCAGACGGTTCTTCAAAGACCCGACGATCGAATCCGAATTGCTCGATCGCGTCCGAACGGCCGTTGAGCGATCCGGCTTATGGAACACCCTCGAAACCGATTGGCTCTGCCTCGACTGCGAACTCATGCCCTGGTCCGCCAAGGCTCGCGATCTGCTCCAAAACCAATACGCCGCCGTCGGTTCCGCCGCCAAAACGGCATTCGCCGAGACACTTCCGACCCTGGAGGAAACCGCCGGCCGAACCAACGACATCGACGAAATCCTTGACCGCTATCGCGAGCGTGCCGACATGGCGTCCAAGTTCGTCGACGCCTACCGCGGGTATTGCTGGCCGGTGGATTCGATCGCCGATCTCAAGCTGGCCCCCTTCCACGTCCTCGCCGCCGAGGGACGCGTGTACGCCGACCGGGACCACGCCTGGCACATGACCACGCTCGCCGAAATCTGCGACGCCGACGACCGGCTCCTCCTCGCAACGCCGTACAAGGCGATCGATCTGACCGACGACGCCGGCCCCACCCAAAGCGACGATGGCCCCACACAGGGCGTCGAGTGGTGGGAGTCGCTGACCGCCCGCGGAGGCGAGGGCATGGTCATCAAGCCGTTCGACTTCGTGGCAACAGGTCGCCGCGGCCTCATCCAGCCCGCCGTCAAATGCCGCGGCCCCGAGTACCTCCGCATCATCTACGGACCCGAATACACGCTCGCCAAGAACCTCGCCCGCCTGCGCAATCGCGGCCTGGGCCGCAAGCGTTCCCTCGCTCTCCGCGAATTCGCCCTCGGCATCGAGGCCCTGGAACGATTCATCCGCCGCGAACCCCTCCGCCGCATCCACGAGTGCGTCTTCGCCGTCCTCGCCCTCGAAAGCGAACCCGTCGACCCCCGCCTTTGATTCACCATCGGGCCCGCGCTCAGCCGGAGGAGCACCCGTAGGATCGAAAGGCATGTAATTGACGGCCCTCAATGCATGCTGCGGCGCATTTGTTGGGAGATTTCGAGCGCGTCCGAAGCACCGTCTGACGGGCGTCTTCGCGGGGCGCTG
>JAPULF010000064.1 GCA_027295245.1 Planctomycetota bacterium | reverse complement strand
GCCGTCGCCGTTGTAGTCGGTCTCGGCCACATCAAACAAGCCGTCGTGACCGGTGTCGGTTCGCGTGCCGAATTCGGAATCGTCCGGATCATTCGGATCCCAATGCAACACGATTTCGCAGCCGTCATCGATATCGTCGCCATCGCGGCGCTGCAATCGACCGGCGGCCGGACCTGGGACTGGCTGCGTGCCGGGCCGCGGGCCTGTTTCAAGCTCAGCGAAAAATGGGTGGCGGAAGTTTTGACCTGCACACCGGAGGTGACTAGGTCCGCCGTTGTTGAACGAGGGCACGGGTCAACGCCCATCTGTGCGTGCTCTCCCCGTCGGGCGCCCCGGACAGACTCGCTTGTCCGGGGCGCTGATCGCCAGCAGGCACAGGGCCGTTCGCCGCCGTGGAGGACCGTGTCAGGGGGACTACCTATCCAGATCCTCGGTCGGCGGCGGCGGCTCGGCCCCAACCATCATGCTGGACTGTGCGACGAGTGAACCCTGTTCGCCGTCGAACGGGCTGGCGCCCAGGAATGTAACTTCTCCGGTCTCGAAATCGATGCTGAACGCTTCCTCGACGGTCAGGTCAGGGTCCGTGGAATAGCCCACGGTGATTCCCGGCAAGTCGGGGTGGGTTCCGTCGGCGCTAAAGCCGCCGTATACCTCGCCCACTACGAATGATCCTCCGCTCTCAGTCCACTCGGGCACATTGATCGCGTAGAAAATATTCGTCAGCCCGCCCTGCGAGTCCACGTCAAAGAGCAACGGCACCGCCGTGGGATCGAATGTCGTTTTCGCAAGCGCGGCATCGCCGAAGAATGCGTCGTTCCAGGCCGCGTTGCCGGCCTTGAGCTTTGTTTCCTTGACGGAGTGATCGAATACTTCGGGGCTATTCGTCTTTCGGGTCACCGACTGACCGCTCTTGAGCACGCCCTCGAAAAGAGGATCCCCCATACGCTCGCCTCTGGCATCGGTCCACCAGATCTTTACGTGGTCGCCGTCGCCGTCGACGGTGAATTCATAACCATCCGCGAACGCAAGCTGCGATACCAAGACCGCCGGCGCGGCGGCCAAAAGAAAAAGCGCACGGATCCCGTGATTCGCTTTCATTGTTGTTCTCCTACTCACTACGAAGTCCAGGTGTTTTCCACGCACACTGTGGGCGCGAATAGAGCCGATACTGCATTTGTTCCGCCTGCGCGATTAGAGGTAGCCCGCGGTCCGCCGCTCTGCGCACCAACGAGTCACCGCGTCACTCACGGTGTGATGCAGTTGCACTCCAGCACGCCGTCAGCCGTGCCGCAGAACGTCCAGGGGGAATCGTCGGGCGGGATAAGAGCCCCAGCGGCGTCGGCCTCCGCGACGAAGTAGCCCTGCATGGTTACACAGACCCGGCAGCCGGCGTGCTGGCCCTCCAAGACGGTGCCGCGTATGCTGCCCTCGACGTGTATGATCCAGCGGGGAGGTTCGACGTTGGGGTCGAGCTGCGCGTTGTAACACCGTTCGCACGGGTCGCCGCAGCGGACCCCCACCGGGGTAACGCAAAGCGGCACGCGGTGGGTTCCGACGCCGAGCGTTCCCTCAATATTGCCGGAGGCGATGGGAAATATGACGGGCCCATCGCCGAACAGGGTCCACGTACCTTCCCAGCAGCCGCGCACCGGGCAGGGACCGTTCAGCCGAATGCGGAAGTTGAGTTTCGCCTGAAAAACGCCCGACACGTCCGGGGCCTCATCACACCTAGCCAAGCCGTTCGGGTCGCACATGTCCGGATTGTTCAGCATGTTGACCCGTAACAGCGCGTCGGTGCCGATGAGCGTTTTGCATTCGATCGGGGTGGTGCACTGGACCCGTTTCCAGAGGCCACCAGTCAACTTCCCGTTGCAGAGATTCTTGCTGAAGCCGACGATGCAGACCGCCGGGTTGTTGTCCAGCGGGCCACCATTGCCGGTCTCGTTGGCGTCGGCCACCTGCTTCGGCGCGACCGATTGGTCGCTGGATCCGGCCGAACGGTAAGCATAGGGCGCCAGGATCGCCAGGCCTAGCGAAATGGCCATCAGAGGCGTGATGAATCCGCGTCTTACATTGGGCCTGATCATTGCACTTCTCCTTTGTAGAAAATGGTTCCAAGAACGGTCATCGATCAGCAGCCGCGCGTGTCGCGGCCTGAAGAAAACTGCGTGACAGCCCGAACACACATTGCACCGATCTCCCACGCCGGCACGTCGATCGCGTGCCGGGCGTTACTCGCCAAACGAATTGTCTCTGGAGGGGTGAGCTTCCCTGCCCGGGCGGAGCCTTTTTCCGCCGCACTTCCGTTCGCACCGTCAGTCGTGCCTCAGTGAGCCCTTCGCCTTTGCTGGTATCCACGGCCCGATGTTCGCGGCCCCGGGTCTTCTCCCGATGGCCGATTGAGGCAACTCCGATCGCCCGATTATCTCAGTGTCTAAACTAATGACCGATATTTTCGGGAATGCAAGCGGAAAATCGCGGGGGTGTAGATGGGTGTGTCACGTAAGCTGTCCTTCTGCTCGCGCGAGAAGGCCAGCATACGTGGCACTCTCGGCCGAAACTATTTTCCGAAAATCTTCGGCTCATTCACGCCTGGGTCTGCCGAACTAGCGTTCGTCGCCGGCATCCTGGGTGAATGCCCGCCGCCATTTTTCTATTTCCGGCAGCGTTTCAGCGAATTCAGATTCAAGCGCGCTCCTGAGCTTCTCGCTCGCGGCCCGCAGCCCCAGCTCAAACTCGGAGCCCGAATTCGGTACTGCCCCCCTTGCGATGGCCAGCAGAGCCCCCAACTCCCTCGCACTCAGCACCGCCGCAGCCTGAGCAGTCGGCACCGAAATTCGATAGCCGCCCTCGGCACGTTTGTAGCCGACGCTCTCGCCCGCCCGCCGAAGAACGGTCAGATCCCGGCGCAGCGTTCGCCTGCTCACGCCGAGCTCTGCGCAAAGGCGACCCGCGCTCAGCGCCTGCGGGCGCTCGCGAAGAAGAATATCGAGTTGCAGAACGCGCGTGACCCGCTCAACCAGCCGAGAAGGCGGATGTCGCCCTTCGTCACCGGACACAGTTTTCTCGCCACCCTGCTGTTTGCTACGTTCGCTCATCATCAGAGCTTCGTGCCCGCAGCGGAATGCCGTAGGGCCATCCATGCCGCTCCGCTCATCCCGTATACATCGACAGAGCCCACAACAGGCCATGTCATCCAAGCAATGCGTTACTTGTTCCGGCCACTTCGTCGTGAAATTCGAAGCTCACAAGCACATCGAATGCCGCCTACAACATACTGTAGTATCTGGCGTTGGTGGCACTTGAAGCGCTCACAAATGCCGCGAGTTTCTCCCCAACTCGGGTTCTCGCCGGCGACCGCCGCGCTGTGAAGCCTATGCCGGAAGGGGACGCGGGAGTAAGACATCGCCGTTTCTTGCGTTTACCGATGCCGCTCATACGGAGCACGACACCAATTCCGGGTACGGGTATGGGTGTTGGCGGCGGCTCCGGTGGAGGCAGCGGAATTATCAGCGGTTCGATGATATAATACGGCGATGAGTAGTTCGCTATCGCAGAAGATCGGGAACCGCCGATCCATGGACGGATCGCGACGGCAAGGGGTGATTCGTAGCCGGCAACCCGCATTGCTGGGGGCCGGGCCGGAGCGGCAATCCAAGTGGCCGGCCCAGAGGTGCCAGCTTCGCAACCGCATTGGCGAAGCAGGTGGCAGCGCCCGTCGCGGATCGCGAGGAGATGGCTAAGATCGGGCAGGCGCTCGGGCTCGATCCCGCGGAGGCGCGCAACATCGATGTCGTGGCGGGGCTGTCCTTCTCCGCGCTGTCTCGTTCACTCGTGCGGGCCGCAACCGGAAACGGCCGCGCCGGTCGGGTGCTGGCACAGGGGTGACGGGCGCGGTAGATTGCGGCGGGAAAACGGTCGCCGATCATTCGACTCCGCTTGGGCTTGATTCGCGGCCGAGCCATGACTTAGGAACTCTAGCCTGTCTTAACGAAACTTACAGATGCTTGACAAACGGTTTTCCCGAGGATAGCTTGGCGACTAAGAAACCGATGATTGCGGCACACGTCGATCCGGAGTTGCGCGAGCGCCTGCGGGCGCTGGGAGTGAAACTGCGGCGCTCGCAGTCGGATGCACTCAGGTTGGCCGTTGAAATGGTCC
>JAPULF010000639.1 GCA_027295245.1 Planctomycetota bacterium | reverse complement strand
CCGCTCTCACTCTACCGAAGCTCGCTGGCGCTTCTGACCGACCTGTATCAACTGACGATGGCCTTCGGATATTGGAAGAGCGGGATGCTCGACCGCGAGGCCTCGTTCTATATGTCGTACCGGTACAATCCGTTCGAGGGGGGGTTCAGCATTGCGTGCGGGCTCAGCCACGTGATCGAGTTGGTGCGGGGGTTTCGGTTCGAGGGCGAGGATATCGCGTACCTGGCGGAGCTTCGGGGCAACGACGATGCCCCGTTGTTCGAGAAGCGGTTTCTCGATTACCTGTCGGACATGCGGCTGACCTGCGACATCGACGCCATGCCGGAGGGGACGGTGGCCTTTCCGCACGAACCGCTGATCCGCATCACGGGTCCGATCGCACAATGCCAGATTCTCGAATCGGCGGTCCTCAACATGATCAACTTTCAGACGCTGATCGCGACGAAGGCGGCCCGCGTCTGCATCGCGGCGCAGGGCGACGCGGTCCTGGAGTTCGGACTGCGGCGGGCACAAGGCGTCGACGGGGCGCTGGCGGCGAGCCGGGCGTCGTACATCGGCGGGTGCGCGGGCACGTCGAACGTGCTGGCGGGACGCCTGTTCGGGATTCCGGTGCGCGGGACGCACGCCCACAGTTGGATCATGTGTTTCGACAGCGAGCCGGAGGCGTTTCAGGCGTACGCCGAGGCGATGCCCAACAACTGCGTCTTTCTCGTGGACACCTACAATACACTCGAAGGCGTGCGTCGGGCGATCGAGGCGGGACACGCCCTGCGGGAACGCGGGCACGAGATGCTCGGCATACGATTGGATTCGGGGGACCTGGCGTATCTCAGCATCGAGGCCCGGAAGCTGCTCGACGCCGCCGGATTCGAAAAGGCGATCATCGTCGCCAGCAACGATCTTGACGAACGCATTATTGCAAGCTTGAAATCTCAAGGGGCTAAAATCTGCGTCTGGGGCGTCGGCACGAAGCTGGCGACGGCCTACGACCAGCCGGCGATGGGCGGGGTCTATAAGCTGGCGGCGGTTCGGCGTCCGGGGTCCGAGTGGGAATACAAGGTGAAACTCTCCGAGCAGGCGATCAAGACGTCGACACCGGGGATCCAGCAGGTTCGCCGGTTCAGCACGGAGCACGAGTACGTGGCGGACGCCATCTACGACGACCTTCGCCCGATGTCCGACGGCTGCACGATTATCGATCCGATGGACATCACGCGCCGCAAGGTCATATCCGCGGGTACGTCGCACGTTGACTTGCTGGTGCCGATCACGCGTGCGGGCAAGATCGTGTACGAACAGCCCTCCCTCGACCAAACTCGCTCCTACGTGCAGGATCAGTTGGGGCGGTTCCACCCAGGCGTGAAGCGGTTTGTCAATCCGCACCAGTACCCGGTGGGGCTGGAGCAGAATCTGTACGAGCTGAAGAACGAATTGGTCTTGAAGGCCAGGGGCCTCTAGGTGCCGGCTCGCACGAAGAAAAGGCGTCTTGCATCCGATTCGCGCGGTCCATTCGAGTATCGCCATGCCCGGCCGGCGCTGACGGTCGACTGCGTGGTGTTCGGTCTTGACGCCGAGGACCTGAAACTGTTGCTGATTCAGCGCGATCGGGCGCCGCATGCCGCAAAGTGGGCCCTGCCGGGCGGATTCGTGGAAGTCGGGGAGCGGCTCGAAACCGCGGCGCTTCGGGAGCTGGAGGAAGAGACGAGCGTCAACAATATATTCCTCGAGCAGTTGTATACCTTCGGCGAGCCGGCCCGGGATCCGCGGGAACACGTGGTATCGGTGGCCTACTACGCGCTAGTCAAGCTGTCCGATCACCGAATCCGGGCGTCGACGGATGCCCGAGACGCCGCTTGGGTTCCGGTTGCGCGGGCGCGGGGCCTGGCCTTCGACCACGACCGCATCGTGTTGACGGCGCTGGCCCGCTTGAAGGGCAAGCTGCGCTATCAGCCGATCGGCTTCGAATTGCTGCCGCGGAAATTCACGCTTACCCAGTTGCAGCAGCTTTACGAGACGGTGTTGGCGCGGAAGTTGGATAAGCGGAATTTTCGCAGAAAGATTCTTTCCATGGGGCTGTTGGTCGAGCTTGACGAAACGCAGCGGGATGTGGCCCATCGGGCGGCGCGTTTGTATCGGTTCGACAGGCGGAAGTATCAACAACTGAATCGCGCCGGCTTCAATTTCGAGATTTAGCCGAACTCGAGACCCGCCGATTCGCACGGGCGACACAGAACCCACGGGCCTGAAGCGCAAGCGAGGGGAACCGATGAAGGCACTCATTCTCGTCGACCTGCAAAACGACTTTTTGCCGGGCGGCGCCCTGGCCGTTCCCCGCGGCGACGAGGTCATTCCGGTGGCCAATCGCGTGCAGCCGCACTTCGACCTGGTGGTGGCTACGCAGGATTGGCACCCCGGCGGTCACGGGAGCTTTGCGGCGAATCACCCCGGCACGGCGCCCGGGGAAGTGATCGAGCTGAACGGACTCCGGCAAATCCTGTGGCCGGTTCATTGCGTTCAGGGAACGCGCGGCGCGGAGTTTGCCGAGGCCTTGGAAACGGATCGCATTGCAAGGGTGTTTCGGAAGGGGACCGACCCGGGCATCGACAGCTATAGCGGTTTCTTCGACAACGGACATCGCAAGGCGACCGGGCTGGGAGATTACCTGAAGGAACGCAGCGTGGACCACGTCTTTGTTCTGGGCCTGGCGACCGATTACTGCGTGAAATTCACGGCGCTGGATGCGCGGTCGCTGGGTCTCGAGACCTCTCTGATTGAGGACGGTTGTCGCGGCGTGGAATTACAGGCCGGCGATGTTGAAAGAGCCGTGGCGGACGTGCGCGCGGCCGGTGTACAGGTCCTTCGCGGCTGCGACATCAACTCTACCGATTAGCGATTCTTCAGCGCCAAAGCCGCGCGCCACCGCTTCCTCACGGGCGCGGCTCTGATCAGATGCCGCTTCGCAAGCAAACACTAGGGCTGGACGATCTCTTTGTATGA
>JAPULF010000638.1 GCA_027295245.1 Planctomycetota bacterium | reverse complement strand
GTCGCGGATTTCTTCTGCGGAAGCGGCACAACGCTGGTCGCGGCGCGACGGCTCGGTCGACGATGGCTCGGATGCGACAACTCTGCCCGATCGATCGCGATCGCCCGCAAACGACTCGCCGCCGAAACCGGTACACGGACGAACGCGCGTGGGGCCGGAACATAGCATGAAAATCTGCATCCACGAATCGGTGTTTCCGGCGGACGCTTCTATTGAAAACACTCTCGCACGGGCGGCCCAGGCGGGGTTCGACGCAATCGAAATGACGCCGGCTCCGGGACGGCCAATAACGCTGGAAACCCCCAAAGACGAATGCCGCCGGATTGCCGCCCTGGCGGCGGACTGCGGGCTCGAGATTTCGGCACTCAGTTCGGACGCAGCGCTCGACCGGAACTTCGCTGCGCCCGGGGAGGCCGATCGCAGGGGGGCCCGAGAACAGATTATTGCAGCGTTGGACAGGGCCCGCTGGCTGGGCGCGGATGCCGTTCTCATCGAACCCGGCATCGTGGGCGCCGCCGGCGCAACGGGACCGTACACGGCCTATGAAGATGCCTTCAGCCGAGCCCTGGACGGCCTTTCATCGCTACGATCCGAAGCGGAGCAACGGGCCGTCAATATCGGTTGCGCGTGTTGCCTGAACCGCTTCCTCATTTCGCCAATCGAGATGCGGGAGTTTATCGATCTCATCAACTCGCCCTGGATCGGAGCGTACCTGGACACCGCGCAGATTCCAACCTTCGGATTCCCGCAGGACTGGATCAGCACCCTCGGCCATCGAATCGTGCGCGTGGTGTTCGGAGGATTGGATTCAGGGACGGACCGGATCGACTGGGAGGCCGTCCGCCATTCGCTCGCGGAGGCCCGCTACAACGGGCCCGTGCTGCTCCGTGAAGGGGGCGAGTTGGCGAAGATCCGGTCCAAGGTACTCAATGCCCTCGACGAATCCTGACGCCTTGAACAGTCGAAACAATCGACTTAACGCTTGTGCAGCAAGCTCATGATCTCCGCGCGGGTGGCGCTGTTTGTACGACACACGCCGCGCACGGCCGAGGTGACCATGACGCTGCCGGGCTTGCGAACCCCTCGGCATGTCATGCAGGTGTGGGTCGCCTCCATGACCACTGCCACGCCCTTGGCCCGCAATTCATTCACCAGAGTGTCCGCAATTTGCGTGGTAAGCCGCTCCTGCACCTGCGGGCGTCGAGCGAAATCCTCAACGACTCGGGCGAGTTTCGAAAGTCCCACGACCCGCCCGTCCGGCAGATACGCAATGTGCGTGCGGCCCTCGAAGGGCATCAGGTGGTGTTCGCATACGGAGCAAAACGGCACATCGCGAAGCACGACCATTTCATCGTAGTTCTCGGTGAAAAAGGTGCGAAGGTGTCGAGACGGATCGGTACGAAGCCCGACGAACATTTCTTCGTACATTCGGGCAACGCGGCCCGGCGTGCGTTGCAGGCCCTCTCGCTCTGGATCCTCCCCGATCGCGATCAAGATCTCCCGGACCGCCGCCGCGATGCGCGCTTTGTCCACACGAAAGTCGGACGGCGTCATGTCGTTCATTTTTTCTCGTCCGTTATTGATTGATATTTCTCGGAGGTCGCGAGGTCAAAGCCCTTATGCCCCGAATTATAGTCGACGTTTCGAAACTCCGCACGACAGCGATAGCACACCGTGACCTTGCCGACCAACAGGAAGACGATCCCGTCGATAAAGACCAGCGAGCCGAGCACGGCGAATGTGGCGGCCACCCGCTCGAAGTAGAACAGCACCGATGCGATCACGCCAAAGAGAACGACGAGGCCCAAGCCGATCTTCTGCGGAAAATCCCTCCGAACGAAAAACTCGATCCCGTTACACAACGGACAGCGTGTCACCGACCGGAACTCCACGGTCGCCTGCTCGACGCGGAACACAGGACGTGCCTGACAGCTCGGACAGACCGCCGCACCGGGCCCGGCGACAGCGAGGTCGGCCCGGATCGGCCGGCCGCACTCCGGCTCCCGGCAGGTCAAGGTCATCGAGATGGTGCGTTGACTCGTCATGAGTTTGAATCGGAGCCGCACGCTGCAAGGTCGACGGCCGCCGGAGCAAATGATACGCCCGATGCCCCCTGGATGTGAACAGGTTGCATAGAACCAACGTCCGAAAAAAAATGGTGGGTGTCCCGAATCCGGGAAAGCGATAGAATAGCGTGGTACCGACTAGAAGTGTCCACGAAATGAAAGAACCAGGTGATTCATGACCCCGTTGATGTCGGCCCGGCCCGAAACGCTCGGGTCCCTGTTCGAATGGATGGACGGACTGTCGGTACGGCCGCCGATGGATGCATTGCGCGAGCGACTCAACGCCCTGTCGGTGGACGCGGATGAATGGGAACGGCACGCCCAATTCAGCGAAAATCGCTACATGCGGAATCTGGTCCACGAGGGCAATCACTATCATGCCCTGTTCCTCTGTTGGAAAAGCGGGCAGCGCAGCCCGATTCACGACCATGCCCAATCAGTTTGCGGCCTCAAGGTTCTGACGGGCGTCGCGACGGAAACGATTTTTGAATCGTCGCCGAGCGGATTGCTCAAGGCCCGTGGATCGAGCGACCATCATGCGGGCGCGGTGGCAGTTTCGCGCGATAGCGATATCCACCAGATTTCCAATCTCCAGGCCGAGGGCGTCGACCTGGTCACCTTGCACATCTACTCGCCGGCCCTCCTGTCGATGAAGTGTTATTCGATCACCGATCGGTTTGTCGGGGAGTTTCGTCCATTTGTGGATGAATTCGTTCACGGCGGGGGCATCTGATTCACACGGCCAGCGACTCGGTCCGCACGAGGTATTGCCCCGCAAGTTCGCCGAGAAAAACGAAGACCATGGAAAGATAGAAAAGCGCGGTCGCCGACTGGGTTGCCCGTCGCCGCACACAGTCCCAAACCATGTATGCGAAGACCGCCGTGGCGCCCAGCCCGACGCCGACGCGAACCGTGACGACCACCCAAAACCAAGTGTAGTCGGATGTCGGCTGAAAAGACGACGCCAGCATCGGGGCGGACGCAACAGCAACCCACACGATGCGCGCAACAACCGCCGCCACATAGAGTTTGGTAAATCGGCGAAGCGGCGCGATCGGCATATCCGTATCCGTCAAATAACGATGTCCGAGCAACATCGATGCGGTCACCAGACCCAACAGCAGCGCCCCCAGCACCGTCGTACCGACAAGGGCGGCCGATTGAATGCCGGACCGACCGGTCACTCGCGGTGTGACCGGCGCCGCCCCTGCCGGCGACGACATCCCCGGGGCCGAAAGTGTCGCGGACTCCGCGCCATTCGTTGACGCGGCCAACATTGGATCCGGCCGCAGGACCAGGAAAACCGCTGCACACATCGCCACCACACCGGCGGCCGCCGGCCAAACGCGCTGGGATTTGCGAACGTTCTCTCCCTGGGCGGCGTTGACGACGAGCCACGCCGACGCGAGAACGACCGCAACGCCGAGCCCAATGACCCCCGGCAGGCGGTACGCGTCATCCGACCAACCGGGCTCGCGCACAAGCAGCAAGAGCGAAAGAAACGTGATTCCGAGCGTAACGGCCGCCATCAATCGAAGGTACTTCCAACTGCATGATTGAATCGACGCGAAGGTCACCGCCAGAAAACAGCCCGCTGCGTATTGCGCCAAGAAAGCCTGTGCCATGGCGCTAAGAGAACACCGAAATCGCCGGTTGTCAAAGCGCTAAGGATCGGCCGAGATAGATCGTGTGATTCTCCGAAACCGGCTGAAGATTCGCGCGGTCAAGGAACGGTTCGCCCCGATCGCCGACGCGACCTGACCTCACTCCTTGCCCTTGAGCCAACCGGGTCGTCGGCCCATTCGACGTCGTAGGTAGTCACGCGC
>JAPULF010000637.1 GCA_027295245.1 Planctomycetota bacterium | reverse complement strand
AGGGCCTGGATCTCAGGCAACAGCGGATTGCTCGCCAGCAAATCGTCCATCTCGCGTCGGGCAAGATCCCAGTCGTGGGCCTCCATGTAGGCCTTCACGTGCTCGACCGCGTCCTTGACGGCGTGCCGGCGGTTCAGATCGCGGGACTTGTCCAGTTCCGCCCGGAGGCGGGCGGCTTCGTTCTTGTACCCGTGACGGGCCTCCAACTGCTCGACCAAGGCGTAGGCTGCCTCCCAGTCTCCGCGGATGATCTCTTCGTTGATGGCCAGCCGCAGGACGGTCCGCTCCTTGTTTCGGTGACTGATGCTGCGGGCCACCTCGGAGAGCTGGACATTGTCGGCGACGGTGCGGATATCGTCGCCGGTCTCAGTGCTCTGGGCCTGCAATTCGCGGAGAATGTCGTAGCTCCGAAATGAATGGGCCTCCATCTTGATGAGCAGGCTGACCATCGCCCACATGCACACAAACAAGCCGAGCAGGATAGCGCCCATCGCGACCGCAACCGAACCGTAAAACCTTGCGGCCGAATCGCCGTCCGTCACGGACGTGAACGCCCTCACGCCGATGGCGATGAGGACCAGGGCCGAGGCGCCACCGAGCACCGCGCCGTACCGGGTCCAGCGTCGAAGACCTTCAAATCTCCTGGGCGTTTCCGACATTCTATGCCTCGCCGAATTCGAAACAGCGTCCCCCGTCGCCTGAGCCGATCTGCCTGTAAGTTCAATGTAGCCGTCCACTACGTGCAAGTCAATCGCGGCGTCGCACAATCGTTGCTGTCTAAACGGATTATGTTGGCGGAACGATTCTCGGACGCATGAATTGAGGACGAATTCCTCGGCCGTTGGATGGGTCCGCACGATGCCCGGTGGGCGGGATTAATCAGCGCGTTGCGATCGGGATTGTTCTTCCTATTGACGAATCTCGTCTTCGGCGATTCGCACGGCGCGTCGACGCGCCTGACAGGCCAGGGACAACTGAATCAAAGCTGCCCAGGCTGCAAATCCGAATGTCACGCATAACTCGAGCATGCGCGTCGTTCTCACGGTGTCCCCGCCGCAGACAGATGAATTATTCGGGACACATCGCCCCGACCGTGGCGATTCACCTTGCCGCGCGACTGCGTTTCACGTCCCTATGTACTTTGCATACAAGGCCCGAGCCTGGTCCGGCTCCGTCACGCCCTTGATGATCGCGCGGCCGTCTCGAAACAGCGTGATCTCGCAGCCGTCCACCTCGAACCTGAGAAGGTATCGGTTGGATTTCGGCGGCGACTTTGCCACCGGCGCAACCTTGACCGCAAGTGCTTCCAGATCAACGGACGTACCCTCCGGGGCGGCAATCTGTACGGCGTCTCGACCGCACAGGCTCGTCGACCGGCTGGAGCGCTCACCCGTCAGGTAGTCGTATACACCCTCCTTGCAGCACCGGCATTGCCCGTTTTCGAGCGCCCCGCCCATATCGAACGAGTCGTATTGGCCGCCCCAGGCATCGATTTGAACGAGCCGCCGGCTGACCGAATCCAGTCGGCCGGTCAGGATCTTGATCGCCTCCAGGGATTGCAGACCGGCCACTATGTTGACGATCGGCGCCAGAATGCCCGCGGTGTCGCAGGTCGGGTTCATGCCCGGCGGCGGCGGTTGGTCCCAGATGCATCGAAGGCACGGTGTCGTACCGGGCAGGATCGGCATGACCATGCCGGAGGCCCCGACGCAGGCCCCGTAGACCCAGGGCGTTTTCGTCTTGACCGCCACGTCGTTGATGAGAAAGCGGATCTCGAAGTTGTCGGTCCCATCGAGAAAGAGCCCGGTGTTGTCGACGAGCGACTCGATGTTCCCGCCGTGTACGTCGGCGATGATCGGCTCGATCTCGACATCGGAATTGACTTGACCGAGGCGGTTGGCCGCGGCAACGGCCTTCGGATTGCCATTCTCCGCGTCGCGCTCATCGAACAGGACCTGTCGCTGAAGGTTGTTCCACTCGACGTAATCGCGATCGATGATCCTCAGAAATCCGACGCCCGCCCGGACCAGCGTGTTGGCCAGGACCGTGCCCAGGGCACCGCAGCCGATCAGCGTTACCCGCGATTCGAGCAATAGCCGCTGGGCGGCTTCGTCCATGTGTTCGTAGATGATCTGGCGGATGTAGCGCGATAGGTCGGTCTTGGCGCCGCCGGCATGATTGACTTTCGGATCCATCTCTTTCATTCCGGGGTTATTCGAACGAAGCCCGGGGCGGTTCGTCCTTTTCCTTGGCCAGGGCGGCAAGAAAGCCTTCGGGCGGCGGCGGCTCGTCGTCCTTGGGCAGCGCGTCCGGCCGGATGCTGGCCGGATGCGTGGGCTCGGGCGGCGGCGGGGTCACCGGGGGGGCGAGCGGCTCGACGCCGAACAGGCCGCCCTGCTTGCGGGTCGCGGTTCCAACCGTGCCGCCGGATTCGCGATACGCCGTCCAACATCCTCGGGCGGTGTTCACGAACATACCGCCGAAGATGACAAATACGATATTTTGCAAGCCCGGCCCGACGATGAACATCCAGTACACCGGACACAGAATCAGGATGGAGCCGCACAGACCCGAAACGACGACATCGATCAGCAAGGCGACGCGAAGACCGAGGAAACACAGAACGGCGACGACCGCCATGCAGATTCCGCCTATTTTGAGCATCCAGTCGAACCAATTAAACGTGGCTTCAAAGAAGGCGGTCGAGTTTGCCGGGATCAGCCAACCGCCCGTGCCCCAACCGTAATACAACATGAGCAACGCGGCGATTCCGGCCCAAACAGCATTCTGTTTCGCGTGCTGGTTCATAGACCCTTGTCTCCCGGCGTGTGCCGCGTGTCTGGATAGGACCGTGGCCCACCCTCGGGGGCCCGAACGGATTGCGACATTATATGCGCGGACTACTGGGTCGGCTCGAACGGGGCGCTGAGACCGGCCTCGCCGTATTCCACGCTGATTCCCTGATCGCGGAGGAATCCGACCGACGCCTCCACTTCCGATTGCGACCCCCAAAGCAGCAAGGAAACAATGCTGACCGGGTCGCCCGTCACGCTCTGCATGATCTTGAAAGTCACGTCGAAGGCCTGCGATATCATCCAGAGAAACGGTTGCCGGCGCTCCGCGCCGATGATCGTGAGCCAGACCTTTCGCTGGACACCCTGGTCCGAATCCGTCTTTTGGGGTCTTCGTTTCGGGGGCTCGGGCAGGGGACCGTTGAAATCCCCTCGCGAGACCGTACGTAATTCCACTTCCAGAGTCTTCAGGAATTCCTCGGCATGCTTGACGTCGATCGGCTTGCCGATGAGACCGATCTGCATGCCGGCGTCGCGCGGACCGACGCTCAAGGACTCGATATTGATGATCACGTCGGGACAATGCCGGATCATCTCGCAGATAAGGGGCTCCTGAACGTGCGATCGTTCGAAGCCCAGCGACAATCGGTGTTCAACAAGCATGTTGCACGTCATTTGTGCCGGAATCCAATTCGACCCGGCCGATCGTGGATTTCAGGCCGTTGACGGGCCTGCCCCGAGCGCGTTTCGAGCCGTATCCAGCCACTTGTTGGCCTGCCGCCGTTGTTGATCGTTGGTCAGGGTATCCAGGCTCTTTTCCAGATGGCGCTGGGCGGGTTCGAATTGTTGCAGGTATCGTGCGTAGATGATACCGAGCATGAGTCGGGTCTGTTGGGCATCAACAGCCGTCGGGTAGTGCGTCAAGTACTTTTCGTAGGCCGATGCGGCCTGTGGGTAGCGCTGCATGGCCGTCAGTTGATTGGCCACGTCCATCAGTTGGTTCCGCGGAAGGCATTGATCCGCGTGCTTGGCAATGAGCGACTGGTATCGCTCGGCCGCCTCGACATATTTGTTCTGCCCGAGCAATTCGCCGATTTCCAGCCGCAACTGCGTGACCTCGTCGACGATCTCGGGCGAAACCGGCGTGGCCATCGGAAGGGGGCGACCTGTCGCGTCGGAGACCGGCTTGGCGACGTTGCCGGATTCCGCCTGTGCCTGGGCGTCGGGGTCCGCCATCGCGGTACGCATTTGCGAGCGCTGTCGGGCCCGTTTCCAAAGCGCCAAAATATCGTACTGGTCGCGCGGCAGGGCCTTGATGACCAGCATAAGCAGGCTCAACATGAACCCGAAGAAGTACCCATAGAGGTGCGCTGAGTACGCCACCGTGCTCACCCGGCCTCCGCCGAACAAGTTCGGCGCCACAATATTGTCGTACAGGATGATCTTGACGCCGATTACGAGCAAGGCCTGAACGTGCATGGTCCCGATGTAAAACCAGAGCCAATAGAAGATCGTGACGTGGCTTCTGGGGTGCAAGACCAGATACGCGGTCGTCACGGCGGCGATCGAACCGCTCGCGCCGATGAGCGGGGAGACGTTTTCCGCGGCGAACCCCACGCCGGCGAAGACTCCGCCTGCAAGGAAAAAAAGAGCGTAGGCCGGATTGCCCATCTTGGAGTTGACGCTGTTGCCGAATACCCACAGAAACAGCATGTTGCCCAACAGGTGGAAAATGTCGCCGTGCAGGAATTGGTAGGTGATGAACTGGAAAAACTCCGGCCGGGCCGCGTCCAACGCGTGATTCATCTTAAACTGATCGATCTCGGCCGGAATGCCCAGAAGCTGGCTACGGCCGATGACATCGGTCAGCACAAAGACCAGCGCATTCAGCCCGATGAGGGCGTAGTTGACGTAGGGCTTGCGACGTATCGGAGAGTCGGTCCTGATGGGAAGCAGCAAAAGCAAGGGTCGATGTCTCTTTGCGGTTCGAACAAGAGGGCCGCACCGTTCACGGTCATGACTCCGCATTCTAGCCAAAGGAGGTTGAGAAGCCAATTGCCCGGTCGGCGACCGAGCCCGTGCCGAGCTGTTGCGACGCCGGTTCGTCGCCATCCGGGCTGCCCTCAAGCGCCCTTGCGAAGATATTTCGACAGGTGGGGTGCTTCCAATGAAGTATCACTTTCAATCCAATGCTCCGGATTCGCCCGAGATTCGGAAAGTGACCGCGTCGGGTCCCGACTCGGACAT
>JAPULF010000636.1 GCA_027295245.1 Planctomycetota bacterium | reverse complement strand
CTCCGCGCAGCGCCCGGACATCGTATCGAGCAACATCCGCACGGGTGTCTCGCTCGATGATTTCGATCCGGCCACGGACTTCTATTTGAATCGGGACGCGTTTACTCCCGCCGCCGCGGGGCAGTTCGGGAACGCGCCGCCGCGGCTGGCGGTGCAGGGGCCTCACAGCTTGCAAGAGTCGTTTGCGATCCTCAAGAACACGAAGATCACCGAGCGGGTGACGCACCAGTTTCGGTTCGAGGTGAACAATCCGATGAACCGAGTGGTGTTCGGCAACCCTAACACGAACATTACCTCGGCGAACTTCGGACGAATCAGCAGCGTGGGCGCACCCCGCAATATCCAATTCGGCATGAAGATGATGTTCTGACCTCTTTTGTTTGTTGGCGGCCTAGGTTTCGCCATGTTCTTTGCCGGCCCGAGTTCCCTCTTAGTGGGGGCCGGGCCGGTTTTTTGTGCAATGCTCTTCGGGAGATTCGGCCTCGGGTTGCTGGAATCGGTACAATCCCCTGTGAGATAGGCTGCGGGATCACTGTCCAGGTGGCAACGACGTTGCGAGACTCGATTGCACGAGCGGTTGTGGCGGCGTGCTGCTTGACCGGGTTGTGGGGAGCTGAACCCGCCGGGCATCCCTACGCCGGCGCGCAAGCTTGCGCTGAGTGCCATGAGACGAAGTTCTCGCAGCAATCGAGGAGCGGCCATGCGAGGTCACTGCACCGTGCGGATGAGCACCCCTTGGCCGCCTCGTTCGTGACGAAGAAACCGCTGCGGCGCGAACCGGGTTACGAGTTTGTTTTCTCACGAACTCCAGACGGCCTCCGCGTTCGGGCTAGCAGCGCAGGCGATGTCATGGAAATGGGCATCGACTGGGCGTTCGGGGCCGGGGAACAGGGCATTACGTTTGTGACGCGGGGCAACCAAGAGTGGTATCTGGAACATTCGTTCAGCTACTTTACCGGCCCGCAATCCTTCGCCCGCACGCCCGGGCACGAAGGTCCGGCCGAGACGCTTCCCCAGGCGGTGGGAATCCTCTATAACATCGCCAGTGCCGAGTCGGGGATCCTCCAGTGCTTCCAGTGCCACTCGACCGGACCCGTAGCACTCGGTGCGGGGCGCGCGATTCACCCTCTCGAGCCAGGCGTGCGCTGTGAATCGTGTCATGGCCCCGGCCGAAAACACATCAAGGCGATGCGGCGCGGCGACCTTGAGAATGGCTTCAAAGAGATCAGCAACCCGGGACGTCTTTCCGCGAACGGACTTGGAGAACGTTGCGGCGCCTGCCACCGCCCGCCGGAGCCGGATGTGACGGTGGATTGGAAAGACCCTTGGAACACGCGGCATTCCCCGGTCTACCTGGTCCAGAGCCGATGCTTTCAAAGAAGCGACGGCCGTCTATCGTGCTTGACCTGTCACGACCCTCATGCTCCCCTACGGCGCAACGAACCTGGTTACTATGCACGGAAGTGTTCTGCGTGCCACGAGACACCGCGGCATTCGAATGTAAACTTCGCCAAGACCGGGGCCGCTGATTGCACCGGGTGCCACATGCCCAAGGTACAGCCGCATCCGTATCTGCAATTTACGAACCACTGGATTGGCGTCTTCCGCGACGGCGGGCCACTCACGCCCATTCGGTAAAGAGCAGAAATGATGGCCTCCGTACCTAGCCTCGTTCACCGTGTTCTCGGCCTCCGGTTGTGCCGGGCCGCGTGCCTGTTTGTCACGTTGAGCGTAACCATGGCCTTTGGGGAGAGTCACAAGGAGGAGGCGTCTCGACTCTACCGGCAGGGCGACTTTGCCGCTGCCGCGCGATCTCTCGAACAGCACCTAACGCGCAACGCGGACGACCACGCGTCGAGGCTGTTGTTGGGCATGTGTTATCAGCAGGCGGGGAGCCGCGAAAGGGCGGAGGAGGTTTTCGGCGACTCCGTGCGGCGTACTCCGCGCGACCCCAATGCTCACTTCTATCTGGCGCGGGTGCAGTATTTGCTGGGCAAACTCGCCGAGGGTGAGCGGAATGCCCGGGCGGCAATCCGTCTGGGAGGCGACATGGCTAGAGCCCATCGTCTCATCGGTCTGATCTGGGAAGAGCGTCAAGAACTCGACAAGGCGCTTGATTCCTATCGTGAGGCCATTCAGGTGAGCGGGGCGGGGTACGCGGCCGCGTACCTGGGCGCGGGCTCGGTGCTTTTCAAGATGGGCCGATTCGAGGAAGCGGTGGCCGACCTTCGGCAGGCCCTGAAACTCAATCCCAGGTTGGAGGAAGGCCACTACCGGCTCGGCCGCGCGTTGATCGAGTTGGGGCAACTGGAAGAGGCCGGGGCCAGTTTGCGGAAGGCCGTGCCGCTTTCCAAGGATCCCCGCGCGCAGCGGCTGCTCAACCGTCTGGAAGAGAGCACGTTCACGAGTCAGGCAGGCCCTGGCCCCGCCCTGACCGAAACGGGCGAGATTCGGTTCCGCGACGCCACCCGAGACTCCGGCCTGTCGTTCGTCTTGCACAACAACCCGACTGCCGAGAAATACTTGGTCGAGACCATGCCGGGCGGCATTGCCGCGTTCGACTTCGATGGCGACGGACTCACTGACATCTTCTTCGCGAACGGCGCTTCGGTCCCGTCGCTCGAGAAGGAGACGCCGAAGCACTTCAACCGTCTGTTTCGCAACGAAGGCGACATGAAGTTCACTGACGTCACGGAGCAAAGCGGGCTCCGTGGCTCCGGCTACACCATGGGCGCGGCGGCCGCCGACTATGACAATGACGGAGACACTGATCTGTTCGTCGCCGGCGTAAACCGGAACCTCCTCTACCGTAACGACGGCAACGGACATTTCGAGGACGTCACCGCCTCGGCGGGCATCAAAAGCCCGCACTGGTCGATAACAGGCGGATGGCTCGACTACGATAACGACGGCCTGCTCGACCTGTTCGTCGTCAACTACCTACAGTGGTCGGCCGATGAGAACCCGTACTGCGGCAACGCTTCCGCCAAGATCCGCACGTATTGCCACCCCAAGTTCTTCGAGCCTCTACCGAATACGCTGTATCGGAACCGCGGCGACGGCAGGTTCGAAGACGTTTCCGACCGCGCCGGGATCGCCCGCCACGCCGGTAAGGGGATGAGCCTGGCCATTGCGGACTACGACAGCAACGGCTTCCCCGATGTGTTTGTCACGAATGACGCCATGCCCAATTTCCTGTTCCGTAACCGCGGCGAT
>JAPULF010000635.1 GCA_027295245.1 Planctomycetota bacterium | reverse complement strand
AGGCTGTTTCGACATGGCGGCTTCGCTTGCCGGAAAAACCGGCAGGACCTCTTCGTTTGGCCGCCGGTAGTTGAGGTCCAGTAGCGCCAATCGCTCGTTCATGAGCGCATCGTTTTCGAATGCATCCCGCAACTCGAGACGCCGTTGGAACTCTCTCTCGAGGTCGGCGACCGATTTCTCCAGCCGGTGCTCCTCGGAGAGCAGGACGGTGTGCTCGCGAAGAAGAGGCAAGAGCACGGTGGGCGCGAACACGCCGAACGCCAGCAGCGACAGAATCGAGAACATGATCCTGTGTCCCAGAGGCGACCGGAGTTCGTCGCCGTCCGAGTGGGCATCCCTTCGGTGATTTGTCTCATCGTGCAACATAATGCTCGTTGTGTCGGCGGCGCGGCCGAGGGTCACTTGTTCCAGAGCCCGCCGCCGAAGACGGCCTGCTCCCCAAGGTGTTCTTCGATTCGCAGGAGTTGGTTGTACTTCGCCAGCCGATCGGTTCTCGACAGGCTGCCGGTCTTGATCTGGCCGGCGCCCGTGGCGACGGCTATGTCGGCGATGGTCGTGTCCTCGGTCTCGCCGCTCCGGTGGCTGATGACGACCGTCCACCCGGCCCGCATCGCCATGTTGACGGCGTTGATTGACTCGGTGAGCGTGCCGATCTGGTTTACCTTGACGAGTATGCTGTTGGCCGCCTTGGTCTTGATGCCCTTTGCCAGGCGCTGGGTGTTCGTGACCAGCAAGTCATCACCGACCACCTGCAACCGGTCACCGAGCCGGGCGGTCAGTTTCGACCAGCCGTTCCAATCGTCCTCCGCGAGGCCGTCTTCGAGGCTTCGAATGGGCCACTGCCGGCTTTTCTCGTCCCAATACTCGATCATCTCCGACGAGTCGACGACGCGCTTGGGGTCGCTCTTGTAGAATTTGTAACGATCCGTCGCCCCGGCTTCGTTGGCCAGCTCGCTGCACGCCGGGTCCAGCGCGAAGAACACCTGTTCGCCCAGTTTGTAACCGGCCTTTTCAACGGCCGTTGCGATGAGTTCGAACGCCTGGTCGTTGGATTCGAGGTTCGGGCCGTAGCCGCCCTCGTCGCCGACCGCGGTGTTCAACCCCTTGGCCTTCAGCACCTGCTCGAGCGTGTGAAAAATCTCCGACCCCCATCGCAATGCTTCGGCGAAGGACGTCGCCCCCCAGGGCTGGATCATGAATTCCTGAAAGTCGACCGTGCTGTCGGCGTGCTTGCCGCCGTTCAGAATGTTCATCATCGGTACGGGCAGCACGTTGGCGTTGCAACCGCCGAGATAACGAAACAGCGGCAGCCCGCAGGATTCGGCGGCCGCCCGGGCCGTCGCAAGCGAAATCGACAGGATCGCATTGGCGCCCAGGCTCGACTTGTTCGACGTGCCGTCGAGTTCGATCATGGCGGCGTCGACGTCTTCCTGATCGGTTGCGTCGAGACCCATGACGCACTCCGCCAGTGGACCCTTGACGTTCCCGACCGCCTTCAGCACGCCCTTGCCCAGGTAGCGCGACTTGTCGCCGTCGCGAAGCTCGACCGCCTCGTGTTCTCCCGTAGAGGCCCCGCTCGGCACGATCGCCTGGCCGCTGGCGCCGTCCTCCAGCACGACGACCGCTTCAACCGTGGGGTTGCCTCGCGAATCGAGGACTTCGCGACCGTGAACGTGAATGATTTCCGTACTCATTGGGGCGTCCCTTCGCCGGAAAAGTTACAGGTTTATCGACCGCCCCGCGCCTCGCGCTGAACGGGCCCAAAACGACGGACTCTCTTCGTGGCATCTGAGCACGTTGCCCGACGAGAACCATCACAATCTAGAGGCGACCGGTTCGGCCTACAACCCGGGGCGCAGAAACTGCGTGTCCGGGGTTGGTACGTCGAATTCAGCTCGGTGGTGCGTGCGATTCCGGCGAATCGTGAACCGCCGACGCTTCAAGCACGGCCTGACGCATGCGAACCATGACGAGCGACCGAAGTGCCGCGCAGCGGTATGATTGGATCGTTCCGGGTATCCGCCAACCAGAAAGTGACCATGAACCTGCAACTCAAGCTCAGGATCGACCACTTCGTCGGTGGATCTCTCGCGTGGTTGCTGAATGCGGGAGCCCGGCTGGCCGCGCTCGTCATAAAGCGAGACCATTCGCTCCGCAGTCCGCCCGTGACCGTCCTTTTCCTCAAATTCACGGGACTCGGAAGCATCGCCCGGGCGGCCTTCCTGATTGCCGCGGTGCGCGAGCGTTATCCGTCGTCGCGGATCGCCTACGCGTGCTTTCCCGGGTGCGCCGGCCTGCTGAAACTCTATCCCCAGGTAGACGAAGTCGTCGTCATTCGCGACGGAGATCTGGTCCGGCTCGGGCTCGACACGTTGCGAATGATTTATTGGTCGTGGCGCAACCGCGTCCAACTCGTGATCGATTTGGAAGTCCACTCCAAGTACTCGTCGGTCGTGTCCGGATTGACATTGGCTCGCGATCGGGCCGGATTCGGCGGCGTGACCAGTCGTTTCCGTCGCGGGCTGTATACGCACCTTGTCTTCATGAATCCGCTGCGCCGGGTCGATCTGGCCTATCGACAGCTCGGCAATGCCCTGGGACTCGATGTTGCCCCCAAGCTGGTCCGGCCGGTGCCGCCGCGTTCGGCGGTGCAGGAAGTCGACGCAGTCTTGGAGAAGCTCGGCGTTGCCGAACAAGACCTGTTGTTGGGCGTCAATCCGAATGCGAGCGAGTTGCGTTTGGAACGGCGGTGGCCGTTGCAACAGTTCGCGCGCGTGATCGAGGCATTGCCTACGGGCCGGCGAATACACGTCGTGCTGCTCGGCAGCCCCGGAGAACACGCGTATGTCGAGCAGCTCGTAGCCTTGACCGCATCATCCGGACATCCGGTACACAATCTCGCCGGACGAGTTTCGTTCGCCGCGTTCACCGACCTGCTGGATCGGCTAACCGTTTTGCTCTCGAACGACTCCGGTCCCCTGCATCTCGCCGCGACCCTCGACACACCCACGGTCTCCGTGTGGGGGCCCACCCACCCCGCGACCTACGCGCCGCGCGGCGACCGTCACAAGGCGTTCTATCGCCCCATCTACTGTTCCCCGTGCGTACACACCACCGACGTTCCGCCGTGTGCGGGCGACAATCAGTGTCTGAAGCAACTCGATTGGCGGCCGGTGGCCGGGGCCGTGGTTCGAATGCTGGGTGTTCCCACGGGCGAAACGCTACGGGAATTCCACGAGTTGCCGAAAGATCGATCCCACGACGTGTACGGCTATTGGCGGCGCACGTCGGTGCCGCTTCCCTCCAAATGGTCGCGTGAGCAGCCGTAAAGGCGCTTTCCCGATCGCGCGCGGCGGTCGAAACGGATCGCCCGCATAACGGGCTATTGCGTGTCGTAATCTCCGCGTATTACACTCGTACTCTTCAAGACCGAAACGAGGGAGCACTGTGGTCCAAGATATCACTCGGCAAGGCGACAGCGGGTCCTCGGCTCAGCCGCGAGCCCAGGGCCCGGAACACGGAACGTCGCGTGGCGGCGGATCGTTGACTGACAATGAGTTTGGCCGATGGCTCGCCCGGCAAGAGCGATCGTGCACGATCGCGTTCCTGGTTTTTTGGGCTGCCTGGACCGGCGTGCTCGCCTACACCTGGACGCGGTTCCCCGACCTTCATCACGGCGACTACCTCAGCGATGGCAACGTGCTGCACAGCGGCATCAACTATGACGCACATGGCCTGCGCGAGAACTGGGGATTGCCCAGCTATCTGGACGTAGGTGCTTCGGGCGAAAAGCC
>JAPULF010000634.1 GCA_027295245.1 Planctomycetota bacterium | reverse complement strand
CACGTCTACAAATGATTCAAGGAGGTAGGCCCGGCCCGTTTTCGCGCCGCCGAAACCCGCGCCTGTCCCGGCCGTGCGTCGGGGTGCCATGAAACGGACCGAAACACGATTCGCGCGAGTCGAGCCTGTCCCGAGGCACATCGGGAGCTTTTTTCGCGCCAACAGCCCGCAAATCGGCGCTTTTTCACTCGTATCGTGAAACAGCAGGCGAGGATCAACCAATGACGCGAGAACCGAGAAAGCTTGTTGCAATGCCCGCCGTCGCGACCGGGCCGTCACCGGACCGGTCCGCACAAAATGCGAGCAGCCACCAACATCCCACGCGGCCCTCGGAAACTTGCGCCCGCTTGCACCCCAAACCCCGTTTCAAACGCCCGGACGCGGGTACTTGCGCCTTCTTGCACCCCACACCCGAGCGGCCCCGCACCAGTTCAACTGCTCTACCCTCTCCCCCAAAGGGCCCCGGGTGCCGCCGCCAACATGCCTGCCCGTGCAGCATGCCCGAGGCCGCCCGAGCTGCAAGAAGTTGCACCCCAAGCCTCGATTCCAGGCTCTCACGCGGCCCCATCGACCAAACTTGCGCCTTCTTGCACCCCAAGCCAAACCCCGATCCCGACGGTCGACCGCCCCAACCGACGCCGCGAACTTGGCAAGGCACACCGAGCCGGGACATCCTCGCCCCGATCCGATTCATAGGCCGGGAACCTCAAACACGCCATCCGACGGTGATCGCCGGACCGTACTCGCCGCAAGCAATTGCACTTCCTTGCACCCCAAACCCCGCTCACGGACCCAAGGGAGGCCCTATTGCGCCTTTTTGCACCCCCGACAACCCCGGGCAGCTCTCGTGCCCAGAAACAAAGGTGGGACCGTGATTCCCCTAGCCCCCGACCGCCTGCTTGTCACGATGTGTATCGGGAGCCGCTCCGACCGCCGGCCGATCCCCGCGCCCAGCCGCCGCCCTGGAGCCTCTCCCGGAGTCCGCCCCGGCACGCCCGTTCGACCCCTCCGCATTCGCCTCGTAGTTCTGCCGGCGTATCAACTCGTCGATCATGAACGCCGCCCCGCATTCCGGGCATCGCAGGTCGCGCAGGCCGATCAGCGAATAACCGCAGTCCGGGCAATACACGTTGACGCGGTCCTCGGCGTCGAGCACCGGGCGACCGACCCGCAGACGCCGAATCCGCGGCAGCCAAACCAGCAGCCCCAGCGCCCCTGCAAAAAGAACCAGCGCCGCGATCAGGATCTCCTCCTCACGGAGCGGCAATGCCTCGATGGCAAAGCCCCCGCAAATCGTCACGCCCGCCAACCCCGCCGTGATCAGCATCGGTTGCGTGGGGAAACCGCCCTGGCCCATGCCCCGCCAGATAAACGCAAGCACCGCGAGCCACACGCCGCCCATCACCGCGAACGCAAACGCGTATTCGATGTCCATGATCCGTGTCCGGGCAGATCCGTCGCGCAGGAAGGCAAGCAGAAACGATCCGGCCAGCGCCAGCGCGCACAAAAACAGCCCGCTGATCAGGCTCGCGACAATTCGCACCAGCGGCCTCGCCTCTCGGCCCGTCAGGTCCCGGAGGATGCCTTCGCGTCCGCTGTTTTCCGTCCAAGGACCCATAACAATAAGCCTGTGTCTCCTGCCGACCCCGTATTGTCTTTTCCGTGGCCGCTATTTTGCGGAACCGGCGAATGTCTTATTGCAAAGACGGCCTTTCCCATTAGCCTAGCGGGTCTATTCACCAGACGTACCAACCTGGAATCTACGACCGTATCGCAACGGACCCGAACCAATGACGCCGACGCCGTCGTCCAACGCAGCCGACCGCGAGCAAGACCGATTGTATCCACCTCGCCCAACGTCCAGGAATCGATACGGGGTCGTTCTTGCGTCCCGGCAACTCGCCTGCGCCTGGTCGGTCGGACTGATGCTGATGTCCGCCGGATGCCAGAGCCCCGAAGCCCCGCGCCTCCGCAACGCCGACTCCCTCGACGTCGACGAAATCCTCCAACGATGCGTCGAGAACTACACCGAGTTGAAGACCTTCACCGCTCGTGGCAGCCTTCGCGACTGCCGCACGGGCACCTCCCAGCCGATCGAATGGGACTACATCCGGCCCAATCACCTCCGCCTCCAGATCGGCATGAAGCTTGCCGTGGTGGACGGCGCCGACTGGTGGACCTACACGCAGGAACGGCTCGGCTTCCGAAAGCACCGCCGCTTCACGTCCACGCCCCTTCGAACCACGGCCCACCTGCTGTCGGGCGGAGTGCCCCTCTTCCTGCCGGCGGTCTTCGAGACCGGCCGCCGGGCGTTCGGCGATCGAGGCCCCGGCTGGTTCGATCGATGGACCTTTCAAAAAGTGGACTGGCGCGACGAGTCTCCCTGCTACGTCCTCGCCAATCGAAGCCCGCCCGGCCTCCCCGGCGGCATGCTGCAACTGTGGATCGATCAAGACCGGTTTCTGCTCAGGGGTTGGGTCGTCAGCGTCGTGCAACCGGACGGCCGATTGGCTCCGGTTTGGGAATGCACATATACATTTGTAGCAATAGATGTCCCCGTCGCCGCCGATCGATTCCGATTGATCGAGCCGCGGCCGGAAGCGCGCCTGGCCCAATCCGGCCCGCCGGAAGGCAAATGACGCGGGCGGTTTAGACGCCATGAAAACCGCTGTGGCACCGGTTTCTAACCGGTGGAAGACGGCGGGTGTTGCCTGGTACGAGTCGTGTCAGCCGTCGTCGCGCCCGCGGGCGACCGGAACGGCCTCCTCCAGGCGGGCCCCTTCCTTGCCGAAGAGGTAGAAGAGACGCCCTTCGTTATACGTGAAACCCGCCCGCTTGCCGGCCGAGTCTCCGACGCCCATATAAATGTCGCAGCGACCCGGGGCCCGTATCGCCGCACCCCGATCCTGGTCCAGCACGAATCCGCGAAGCCGCCGCTTCCGCGACGGATCGCGCTCCCGCGGAATCCTGGTGTCCACGAACGCCAGGCACGCCCGCGGGAAGATGTCCTTGTCCGTCGCAACGCTGTGAAGCGGCGTCACCCGCTCCGACAGACAACCGAACGGCCCGCCCTCGGACGCTTGGAAAAAGACATACCGCTTATTCTGAAGGAGATACGCGTCCATTTCGCGCGGGTGCCCGCGGAAGTATTGAATCAAGGTGTCGAGAGACAGTGTGTGCCTCTCGATCTTGCCGTCCGCCACCAGGATTCGCCCGATCGGAACGTACTCGTGGCCGTTGTGCCCCGCATAGCCGATCTCGAACAGCGACCCATCCGCCAGTCGCACGAAGCCCGAGCCTTGAACCGTCAGGACATACGCCTCGAATCGATCGCCCAGCCATACGATCTCCTGCCCGTCCAGCAACCCGCTCGTTTCGATCTCTTCCCGCGTGTGCCAGAGTCCCTCGATCGGATTGCCCTGTGGGTCCTTCTGAAAGCCGGTCGGCAGCCGATACAACGGAACCGTGAACCGCTCGGTCCGCGTCAGGCTGCCGTCGAAGATCGGCGAGTAGTATCCGGTGAACAGAACCGTGCCGAGGTCGTCGCAGCCGACCGAGATATACACGTCGAAGTTTTCGCGGATCAGGTCGTCCAGAGCCGTCGGAGAGTCGGCCCGCGCCAAGACCTCGCGGAACAGGATCAGGCTCGACACCGCCCGCTCGTGCGTGATCTCGCCGGACGGAAAGAACCCCTGGGCCGAAGGCTTGGCGAGGTAGTTGAGGCTGCGTTCGACCGCATCCCCCAGGCTCGTCCCCTTGGCCGCAAACCACGCGTCCCCGAACGCCGGGTACATCGACGCGTCGATCTTCCGAAGGGCCCATTGTCCCGCCGGCAGCGGACGATCGTAGTTCTTTTCGATGCCGGTGAACGGGATCGGCTCGACCGGCTTCTGACATCCGATCAGCACAACGACTGCAAGGCTAACGATCAATGACGATATGAACCGTGACATGAGCCGACTCCTTTCGGAACTGAGTGCAACCCCTGGGTCCGTTCCAGGTCGGCGGGCCTTGCGGGCCCGACGCGTACAATCTTAACACCCGGCTCGACATCGGCAAGCAAAGGCTCACGCAGCCGGCCCCCATACGGCGAAGCCGTCTCGCCGTTTGGAACGGGCGCATGCGGCGGTCCGCAAGGACCGCGGCTCCCGACCGGAAAACACAAATATTGACGATGCACTAGCACAATCGCCGGTAAGAGTTCCGGCGAAGACAGGCATGACGCCCTGCCCGCAATACGTCGCGGGCCGCAATACGCCGCGGGGCGACTATGTTTGGATCATCGGCTCGCCGGATCGGGCAGTTTAGGTCCCGGCGTCCGGAACGACCGTCCGTGGCCCCAATAGGAGAGGCAAGAGCAGCCGGCAGGGCCTGCCGATTTGAGCCATATCGCTTCAGGTCATACCATCCGCGAATGCTGAATCTCCTCGTATTGGCCGACGCGGCCGCGCCAACGCCACCCATGATCGAGAGCCCGGCCGGATTATTGGCCGTACTTCTCGCCGTCCTGGCGGTCATATTCTGGACCGACGGGCACCCCGTCCTCGGCCGCATATTCAAGGTGATTCCGGCGCTGGTCTTCTGCTATTTCATTCCGACGACGCTCACCGCCTTGAACGTCATCCCCTCCGAATCACCGTTCTACTCTTGGGTGAAGCTATACGTCCTGCTGGCCGCCCTGCTCCTCCTGACCCTCTCGCTCGACCTGCCCGAAATCATACGGCTCGGACACAAGCCCGTGGTAATGCTCCTCGCCGGCACCGCCGGCGTCGTCATCGGCGGGCCGCTCGCCCTGATGCTCTGGAAAGACGTCCTCCCCGAAGACGCCTGGAAGACGATGGCGTACCTGGCCGGCAGTTGGATCGGCGGCGGCGCCAACGCCGTCGCCCTTCAGAAGTCGTTTGGTGTCAGCGACGCCGCCGTGAGTCCCATGATCGTGGTGGACGTCGCCGTCGCCAACGTCTGGATGGGCATTCTGCTCTTTTTCGCGGCCCGCCACCGCGGCGTCGATCGTTTGCTGCGAGCCGACACCACCGCGATCACGGCGCTCGAGAACAAGATGCGCGATTTCCAGAAGCGCGTCGCACGGATTCCGTCACTCGCCGACCTCATGATGATCCTGGCGCTGGGATTCGGATTCGCATGGCTCTCCAACCTGGCCGGCGGCAAGCTCTTCGCCCGGCTTGTCGAATCGCTGCCCGATCTGTCCAGGCACATCGGCCCGTTCATGCTTGCGGTCATGACCGTCACGGCAATCGGCATTGGCCTGTCGTTCACGCGCCTCAGGTCGCTCGAAGGGGCCGGCGCCTCGCGCATCGGAAGCGTCATGATCTACCTGCTGGTCGCCTGCATCGGGGCCGGCGGCGACTTCAGTAAGGTTCTCGATTCCCCGGAGTACATCGGGTTTGGCGCCACCTGGATGCTGTTTCACATTTTGATCCTGCTGATCACTGCAATCATCATTCGGGCCCCCTTCTTTTTCGTGGCGGTCGGTTCGCAGGCCAACATCGGCGGGGCCGCCTCCGCCCCCGTGGTGGCCGGGGCCTTCAATCCGGTGCTCGCGCCGGTCGGCGTGCTCCTGGCAATCGCGGGCTATGCCCTGGGCACCTACGCCGGGTGGATCTGCATTCAGCTTTGTCGGATGGTCGTCGGGGCGTAGGCGGTTGTGTGGCGATCCGGCCTCAGTCCACTTCCAAGTCGAATTCGACATCTTTGTGCGAAGCCGATGTGGGTTGCCGCGATTCGGTGGGTTCCGGCGGAATCACCACGGCAGGATCTTGATTAAGCCGGCCCAACAGGTCCACGAGGGGCGCGGTTCCGTCGTTCCGGAGGTCGTACAGCCGGCGCTGGGCCGCCCGCCGTTCCCGGAGCAGGCCCGACTCGCGGAGCACACGCAGGTGCTTCGAGATTGCCGGTCGCTGTTGCGGGAATCTGGCGGCGATTTCACCCGCTGACAGGGTCCCATCGCGCAACAGGTATAGGATCTCGCGGCGCGTCGGATCGGCCAGGGCACCGAACACGTCTGTTCTCGTATGTTCCGTCATCGTTACGTAGCTGTATCGGAACGAACGCCGCCGTTTCTTGAACGAGGCTCGGGTTGAACCGGAAAACGCGGCCGGCGCATGGCTCGAAGGGCTCCGGCCCGGCACGGTTACACCTCGAACAGCGCCGATACGCTTGTTTGATTATGGATTCGGCGGAGGGCCTTGGCGAAGAGCGGAGCGGCCGATGCAACCGAGACCATGGGCGGCAGCGGTTCAAAGCGATGTTCCAGCGTGTCGGTGATGACCAGTTTCTTGATCGGGCTGGCCGTCAGTCGAGCTGCGCAGCCTTTGGTCAGCACGCCGTGAGCGACGGCGGCGAAGATGTCCCCGGCCTTTTCCAGTTTGAGCCTGCGGGCGGTGGCGATCAGGGTTCCCCCGCTGATCGTGAAGTCGTCGACAATCAGGGCGTTCTTGCCGGACACGTTGCCGATGATCCGCTTGACGACCGCATTCTCGCGCAAATCCTGCCGGGTCTTCTCCGCGATCACGGTCTTTGCACCGAGCACGCGGGCATAGGCGTTTGCCATCCCGGTTGCGCCCACGTCGGGAGCCACAACCACCCAGTTTTTGTTGATCCGGCGTTTGAATCGTGCCGCGATGACCGGCAGGGCATAGAGGTGATCCACCGGCACGCGGAAAAAACCCTGGATTTGCGGGGCGTGCAGGTCCATCGTCACCAACCGATCCACGCCGGCCGCCTCGAGGCAGTCGGCGCACACCCGCGCCCGAATCGACACGCGCGGCTCGTCCTTCTTGTCGCCCTTTCCGTAACTGAAGAACGGGATCACGGCCGTGACGCTTCGGGCGGACGCACGTTTGAATGCGTCGATGTAGAAGAGAATCTCCACCAGATGGTCATTGACCGGATAGCTGAGTGACTGGACGAAAAACACATCCCGGCCGCGGACATTCTCCAGAACGCGCACGAAGGTGTTGCCTTCGGAATAGTGCCGAGACTCGCACCGGCCCGGCTTGATCTTCAGTTCGCGACAAATCGCGCGGGTGAACTTTTGACTGGCCGAACCTCCAAAAATGAGCGGTGCGTTTCTTGAGGCCATGTTGCGGTCAACTCGCTTTCGGAGGTGGGCCGGTCGATTCTCGAACGACCAGGTTCGCGGTCATGCTGATCTTGACCGGCTCGGTCTCTTCGGCCCGGGGTTGTTGGTTGATTTCATCGAACAGCAGATTTAGGGCGGTCTCGACCATCGTCCTGACGTCGATCGACAGCGTCGTGAGGGCCGGCCGGAAGAACCTCGCCAGCTTGATGTCGTTCCCCCCGATGACGGACAGGTCACGAGGAACGCGAAGCCCCATTTTCTCCGCGCCGACCACCGACGCCACCGCCACCTCGTCGTTAATGCAAATGACCCCTGTGGTCTCCGGGAACCGAGCCAGCAATTGCTGCAAGGCCGCGGGGGCCAGCTCCGTTTCGGGGCAGGGCTGGTGCCGGTAATGCGTCAGGGGAAGCCCGTGTTCCGAAAGGGCCTGCTCGATACCCTGGCGGCGTAGTTCAAACCACAACGGCTCCTCGTCCGCACGCGGTCCGCCCACGTAGGCGATGTGCCGATGTCCGAGTTCGATGAGGTGACTGGCGGAGGCGTGCGTAAAAGCGGTGATATCGGGGCTGACTTCGTTGAAGAACGACTGCTTGATCGCGCTGTGAATGACAACTGTGGGACTCGACGGCATTCGCCGGTTACGGCGTTCGGCTTCTATGTCTTGATACAGCCGCTGCGGCGGCGCGATGATGACCGCGCCCGCCAACTTGAAGTTCTTCAGGGCCTGCCGAAAGCTGGCGGTAGATTGACAACTGATGACACCGTATCCGCGCTGTTCGATCGCATGGGCGACCGTATCCACCAACTGCGCCAGGTATTGATGGCTGGACATGTGTTCCGCCAACATGACGATCGTTCGGAGTTGCTCGCCGCGAAGGCTGCGAGCCATCAAGTTCGGGACGTAGCCCAGTTTTTCGGCGGCGTTGCGACACCGCCGAACCGTGTCCGAACTGACCAAGTGGGCCTTGCCGGAAAGCGCCCGCGATACCGTCATCGCCGAGACGCCCACCTCTTCGGCAACGTCCTTGAGGGTCACGTTGTGCTGTTTTGTTTCCACCAGTGGGAATCCACCCTGCATGTGTGGGCGACTGTTATCTAACTGTTACTTACGGCTATTGTAACCGGTTTTTTTTGATATGCCAGGCGTAAAAAATGCCCCTGTGGCGGCGTGGATCTGTCCCGTAGTCGGGAATAGTGGGTTTATTGGGCGGGGTGGGGTGCTGTTACTTTGAGTGTTCGATTTTGACAAACCGGCCGAGCCGCCCCAGATCCCGCAACACCTGTGGTGTGGCGAGGACCGTGCATGATTCACCCGGAGTCGGCGTGGAATCCGGCACTCGGGGACGAATGGCCCACGGGCGCCCGCCCCGGATCTTGGTTCGGACGGCGTCTTGCAGCATCCGCTTTCTCTTTGCGCGTGCCCTGCGATTGGCGTCGCCTCTGGAAAAGAGCCTCGAAAGGGTCTTGGCGGCAGCCGCATTCGTGGGGCTCTTCGTGAGCGTAATAAGTATGTTCGAACCTGGGTGCATTTCCGTGGCCATGGGATCATCCTCGCTGTTTATCGAGCCCCACACTGTACCGCCTCGGAGATTGTTCCGTCAATACAGTCATCGAAACACTCTTGAGGACTACGTCCCGGCTTGCAAGACCTTGACGAATTCCCGAAATTCGACTCCACTACGCGGTTCGATGAGCAGTTCGCTAAGTTATTGTGCAGCAACAAGGTACGTGCGTGGCCTCACTCGATGAATTGCGGGATCGGATCGACGCCCTGGACACGCAGCTTGTCCGGCTGATCAATGAGCGTGCCCAGGCGGCGTCTGAAATCGGGGCAATCAAGGCTTCGTCGGGTACCGCCGTTTACGCGCCGGACCGGGAACACGCGATCCTCGAGCGCATCACTGAGATGTCCGAAGGGCCGATTTCCAATCGATCGATTCTGGCGATTTATCGAGAATTGATGTCCGCGTCGTTCGCCCTGGAACAACCGCCCCGCATCGCGTTCCTCGGTCCGAAGGGCTCTTTTTCGCACGAGGCCGCGCTCGGGAAGTTCGGCGCGTCCGTCGAATATGAGTCGATCACGGATATTCGCGGCGTATTCGAGGAAATCGCACGCGGTCACGTGACCTACGGTGTCGTGCCCGTCGAGAATAATTCGGCCGGCGCCGTCGCGGACACGCTGGATTCCTTCACCGAGCACAACGTGCATATCTGTAGCGAGATACAGCGGGCCGTCCACCAGAACCTATTGGCTCGGTGCCGGCTCGACGAGATCGACGTGGTCTTCTCCAAGCCGGAGGCCTTTGCACAGTGCCAATGTTGGCTGGCGGAGACCGGCTTGGCATCCAAGACGTCGCCCGTGTCGAGTACGAGCCGGGCAGCCCAAATGGCCGCCGAGCAACCTGGTTCGGCGGCAATCGGGGGACGCCTGGCGTCGAAGCTCTATGACGTGCCGGTCATTGCCGGAAACATCGAGGATTTTCCCGGCAATGCGACACGTTTTTTCGTAATTGGGCACGAATCGGCCAAGCCGACCGGCAGCGATCGTACCAGCCTATCTTTTGTCACGGCCCACCGTGCCGGGGCGTTGGTCGAAGTCTTGCTGGTATTCCAAAAAAGCGGAATCAACATGACCATGATCACCTCGCGTCCGAGTCAAAAGGCCGACTTGGCGTATCACTTCTTCGTGGACATTGACGGACACGTCGCCGATTCGCCCGTGAAGCGTGCCATCGAGGACGCAAAAGAACATTGCCAACAGATTCGGGTGCTGGGATCGTATCCTCGTTCGACGGAAGTGGCCGACGCTTGAGACACCCTAGACGGAATGAATCGCGGCACCCCAAGAGAGGCCGACAGTGAGACGACCGATAGTAGCCGGCAACTGGAAAATGAACCTCGACCTGGCATCGGGAAGAAGGCTGGTGTTGGAGCTGCGCGCCGCCCTCGGGGCGGCGCCGCCGTTGGATGTTGCGATCATCCCGCCGGCGATCTACCTCTTCCCGATGGCCAGGGCGGTGGCGGATTCCCCGGTCATGCTCGGGGCCCAGAACTGCTGGCGAGATTCCAGCGGGGCGTTTACGGGGGAGGTTTCGGCGGCCATGGTCAAGGAGACCGGCTGCACCTATGTGGTTTTGGGGCACAGCGAGCGACGCCATACGATTGGACCGAAGGACCCGGCGGGGGGGGTGCATGGTGAGAATGACGCATTGATCGCCGAAAAGTGCGTCGCGGCCCTTTGCGCGGGATTACAGCCGATCGTTTGTGTCGGGGAAACCCTGGAACAACGGGACGGCGGCGAGACCGAAGCGGTCCTTGATCGCCAGATCGAGGGTAGCCTCGCAGGCGTAACAGCGGACAGGGCGAAAGACCTGATTGTGGCATACGAACCGGTGTGGGCCATCGGGACCGGGCGTAATGCATCACCGGAACAAGCCCAGGCCTCCCACGCCTACATTCGCGGTCGGCTCGGCCGGCTTTTCGGTCAGGGCACGGCGGACGATCTTCGGATACAATACGGCGGCAGCGTAAAGCCGGAAAATGTTGTGGAACTCATGAAATGCCCGGACGTGGACGGTGCCCTCGTTGGGGGCGCCAGCCTGAAGGCGACTGATTTCGCTAAGATCATCGAGGGCTGTGTCCGGGCCAAGGGAATCTGAACGATGGAATGCATGATACTCGCGCAAGAGACGCACTACGCGGAGTACATTCTGGCGATTGCCTTCGTGTTGGTGTCGTTTTTGCTGATGGCCTTGATCCTGTTGCAGAAGAATCGCGGCAGCGGGCTTTCAGGGGCATTCGGCGGGGTCGGCGGCCATTCGGCCTTTGGAACCAAGACCGGCGACTTTCTGACGTGGGTCACGGTTTGCCTGACCGCTATCTTCATGGGGCTGGCGATCGGGGGCAATTTCCTCTTCGATCAGACCACGCAACGCACCGCCCAGGCGAGCCCAGCGGATACCGGAAGCGACGGGGCCGATTCTACTTCGGACGAGTAGTGCCACA
>JAPULF010000633.1 GCA_027295245.1 Planctomycetota bacterium | reverse complement strand
TAACGTTGCTTCGACGATTATTTGACGATTTTGGGATGAATCGGCCGGGAATTGTCATTCTGATTATATGGAAGCATTAGGATCTACCCATCCATGAGCGAATCCGCCGAAATGTTCCTGCGCTATGTTCGGCCGCACTGGGGGCGGTTGTATTCCGTCGCCGGCCAGTATGCGGGCGGCACGCAGGATGCCCGTGACTTGGTGCAGGAGTCCCTGATGCGGGCCTGGCGGAACTATTCGCCGACAAACAACGCGTCCTACGGCACGGCCTGGCTATTCGTAATCCTGCGTAACGTGGCGGTGGAATGGGCTCGAACGGCGCGGCGGCGGGTCCGGCTGATTCCGGTGGGAGATTCAGAGTTGACGGATTTGGGTGCGGCGGATCTGACCGAACCGTTCGCGGCGTTACCGGCGATGGATGAGGTTCGGTTTCGCGAGTTCTTGGATGATCGTGTTGCCGCGGCGTTCGATGCGCTGGTGCCCGAGTTTCGGGAGGTCGTCGTTTTGTCGGTGGCGGGCGGATTGAATTATCGCGAGGTGGCCGACGTTTTGGATTGTCCCGTTGGGACCGTCATGTCGCGGATGGCAAGGGCCCGGCGCTTGCTTCGAGAGCGGCTGGCGGATTACGCAGCAGCCGGATTTCGCGGGCGGCCGGCACGGAAGAATGCGGAATCGGATCGGGGGACACGTTTGGCACGGGGCGCGGTCAACAAGGAGGTTGAACCTTGAAGTGCATGCAATTCAGAGAATGTCTGTTTGCGTTTCTCGACAGCGAGTTGGACGCTGCCTCGAGCATCCGGTTTCAGCGGCATATCGAACATTGTCCAGGCTGTGCCCGCGAGGTTGAGATCGAACGGGCGATTCGGAAGCAGTTGACTTCTTCGTTCGAGAGTTCGGACACCGTACCGTTCGACCAGGACGGATTGTGCCGACAATTAGGGTCCAATAACATCGAGAGCGAAAAATCACGGGCGTCGGGGTTGCGACGGGCTGTGTTTGTGATTACAAGTAGCGCGGCGGTCCTGCTTCTCGGTGTCACGGCGTGGCATTGGTCGCGGCCGACCGCCAAGAGCCAATTCGCCGATTGGGTTGTTGCCGATTTTCAACATTTTGTCGACAAGGGACAGCAAGTGCAGTACGCCTCCGCCGATGCGGTAGCGGTCTCGCAATGGCTCTGCGCCAACACCGGGCTCGACGTGTCGCTGCCGCCGGGCGAGGCCGGCGGTTGTCGGTTGGTCGGTGCCCGAAAGTGCAGCTTTGAAGACCGGCCGGCGGCATTTGCGGTCTATGAGATGGCGGGCGGCACGGCTTCGCTGCTGGTCCTGAAAGGCGCGGGGCTCGATCTTGAACAATTCGCACGGGTCGATCACGACGGTCGGGTCCATTGGGTCGACCGGTGCAAAGGGTACACGGTGGTGGCATGCGAGCGTGGCGACCTGCTTTACGCGGCGGTATCCAAACTGCCGGAACCGGAGCTTCTCTGTTTAGTGTCAGGCGCGGATCATGAAGGCAATTGAAGTCGGGTTGAAGAACCCCTATCTCGTGGTGGTGATGGTGCTGGCCGTGATCGTTGTCGGTCTGGTCGCCATGAACCGGCTGCCGGCGGACCTCTTGCCGCAGTTCGACACGCCGGCGGTTCAGATCGTGACGTTCTATCCCGGCATGCCGCCGGAGGTCATGGAGCGGGACATCATGAGCCGGCTTCAGCGGTGGACGGGCCAGTCGGTGGGCATTGACCACCAGGAAGCGAAGGCGATGCTCGGGGTCTGCATCGTCAAGGACTTCTTCCGCGAGGACATCAGCCTCGACACGGCGATGGCGCAGGTGACGTCGTACGCCATGAGCGACATGTTCTACCTTCCTCCGGGAACCATCCCGCCGATGGTCATGCCGTTCGACCCGACGGCTTCGGTGCCGCTGTGTTTGGTGAGCGTTTCGAGCCCGTCGATGTCGGAGAAGGACCTTTACGACGTGGCGTACCGTGAGCTTCGAAACCGGTTGCAGAGTATTCGGGGGGTCATCGCCCCGGCGGTTTACGGCGGCGTGCTGCGTAGGATTCTGGCGTATGTTGATCCAATGGAGCTGGAGGCCCGCGGCCTTTCTCCGATGGACATCGTCCGCACGCTCGAACGGCAGAGTGTGTTCATTCCGACCGGAAACGCCAAGTTCGGCGACATCGACTACCAGATCATATCCAACGCGATGCCGGAGCAGGTCGAACAACTGAACGACTTGCCCATCAAGACGGACGGTCAGGCGGTTGTCTTCATGCGGGATGTCGCGAACGTGGAGGACAGTTTTCAGATTCAGAGCAACATCGTTCGCATCAATCAGGGCCGTATGGCCTACATACCGATTTACCGGCAGCCCGGCGCCAACACGATCGAGATCACCAAGGCCATCGAGGCCAAGCTGGCCGAAATCCTCGCCCGGCTGAGAGAAATCGACCCGCGGGTCAAGCCCGACATGCGGTTGGAAGTCGTCATGAACCAGTCGGAATACGTGGAGTCGAGCATCGGCGGACTGAAATTGGCCGCGTCACTTGGGGCACTTCTTGCCGGCGTTGTCGTGTTCGTGTTCTTGCGTAGTTTTCGTTCGACGATCGTCATCATCCTTGCCATCCCCCTGTCGATTCTCGCAACGCTGATCGGGCTGTTTTACACGGGCGACACCATTAACAGCATCACGTTGGGCGGTCTGGCGTTGGCAATCGGGATTCTTGTCGACCAGTCGATCGTCGTGCTCGACAACATCACGCGGCATTTGCAAATGGGCAAGGACCGGGCACAGGCAGCCCTGGACGGGACCCGGGAGGTCGCCTTGCCGGTTCTGGTGTCCACGATCACGTTCGTGATCGTGTTCTTCCCGATCGTTTTTCTGACCGGAATCGCGAGGTTTCTGTTCCAGCCGTTGGCGATCACGGTGGTATTCGCGGTGGGCGCCAGTTACATCGTGGCGATGTTCGTTATCCCGAGCTTTTGTGCGAAGTTTCTGAAGGAGCGAGAAGGCGGTACCGGGAGCGGCGACCGGCCGATTCCCGCATGGTTCGAGGAGTGGTTCGGTAAGATCATGAGCCGGCGCGGTGCGGTGCTGCTCGGAAGTCTGGTGCTGCTGGCCTTGGCGGGCTTACTTCTGAGCCGCACGGGAACCGAGTTGTTCCCGCGGGTGGATTCGAATCAGTTCACGATTTACGTTCGCATGCCATCCGGAACGCGGATCGAGAACACGGAAAAAACGGTCATAGAGATCGAACAGGTATTGATCGACGAGATCGGGAACCCGGATCCGGACCGGACGGACGCGGAATCGGATATGCGGATTCTGATCTCGAACATCGGCGTGTTGATGGACTGGCCGGCGGCGTACACGCCGAATTCGGGCGCGATGGACGCGTTCGTTTTGGTGCAACTCAAGGGCGAAGGCGAACGAAACACGTTCGAGGTCGTGGACGATTTGCGCGAAAAGCTCGCCGCCGCGTTTCCGACCGTCGAGTTCGCGTTCAACACCGGCGGGATGATGACCGCGGCGCTGAACTTCGGACTTCCGTCGCCGATTAATATTCAGGTTATGGGGAGCAAGCTCTTCGAAGGCGAGCAAGTCGCACAGCATGTGCGGCAAATCGTTTCCGGCGTGGAGGGCGCGATCGACGTTCGGGTGGCGCAGCGAATGGACTATCCGCAGATCGATGTCCAGGTGGACCGCACCAAGGCGGCACTGCTCGGAATCACCGAGGAGGACGTCATCAAGAACATCGTCACCGCGACCAACTCGAGCATCGGGTTCAATCCGGCATTCTGGATCGCGCCTGAAAACAAGAACCATTATTTCATCGGCGCCCAATACCCGGAAGCCGACATTCAGTCGATCGAGACGCTGCGCAACGTGCCGATCACCGGGTTGCACTCCGAGCGCCCGATTCCGCTACGAAACATCGCGGATATTGGCCGGGCGACGGGGCCGTCGGTCGTCAATCACGTCAACATCACGCGGACCTTCGACGTGTTCGCAAATGTGGCCTCCGGGTACGACATCGGCGGTGTTGCCGCCCGGATCGAACGGGTGATGGAGGCATCGCCGGTATTGGGACTGGTCGCTCAGGAGGACGATCGCGGTGTAACTTACAAGGTCGGCGGGGACTGGGACGGCAAGGGCTATACGTTGGGAATGCGCGGCGAGGTTCAGACCATGCGTTCCTCGTTCGATGAATTCTCCTTCGGCCTGCTCATTGCGGTGATCCTGGTGTATCTCGCGATGGTGGCCCAGCTTCGGTCGTTCTCGATTCCGTTCATCATCCTTTTAAGTATACCGCTGGGGTTCATCGGCGTGGGCGTGATGCTGTTCATCACCGGCACCAATCTGAGTATTCCGGTGCTGATGGGCGTCATCATGATGACGGGCATCGTCGTGGAGTACAGCATCATACTTCTGTCATTCGCCAACGAAAGGGTCAGCGCCGGACGCTCGGTTGTGGAATCCATCAAGGAGGCCACCTGGATCCGGCTGCGCCCCATCCTGATGACCTCCGTGACGACCTGGCTGGCGTTGATACCGATGGCGATCGGCATTGCCGGCGGCGAGGCCAACGCCCCACTGGCGCGGACGATCATCGGGGGCGTGCTGGCGGCGACGGCCCTTTCGCTGATCGTCGTACCGTGTCTCTACGTCATGATCAAGCGCGAAACGGCACCAGCCGTCGCGACAGTTGGAGTCTAACCATGAACCGCAAGACGTTTACGGCCGCTTCGGTGACAGTTGTCATTACTGTCTTGGCGATCCTGGTGATTCACAACATGGTCTCGTCGGGGCCGGGCGACAGGGCCGTCGCCCAGGGACCGGGCGACAATGCCGCGGTGGGCAAGGCCGTGAACGTGGAGGTGACCACGCCAGAGCAGCGGCCCCTGACGAGAAGCCTTCGCATGCCGGCGACCTTGCTGGCCGGCAAGATGGCCGACCTGTACGCGAAGACAAGTGGCTATATCACCGAGGTCAAGGTGGACATCGGCGACCACGTCTCGGCAGGCGACCCGCTCCTGGTCATCGACGTGCCGGAAATGGGCGACGAGTTGCGCCAGGCCCAGGCCGTGCTCGAGGCCCGGCGGGCCAAGGTGAAGCAGGCCGAGGCCATGATCACAATCGCCCGGGCCGAAGTTCAGCGATACAAGGCCCAACTCGACCTGAAGTCGATCACCATGGAACGCAAAAAGACGCTGCGCGTAGGAAACGCCATTCCGCAACAGGAGCTTGACGAGGCCGAAAGCGAACGCGAAATCGCCGTGGCCCAGATGAAGATCGCCGAGGCCCGCGTCGCAGGCGGCGACGCGGACGCCAAGGTCGCCGAGTCGGAAGTGGCCATGGCGGCGGCGACCGTCGCGCGGCTCGAGACCCTGATGAAGTATGCCACGCTTCGAGCCCCCTTCGACGGTGTCATCACCGCTCGAATGGTTGATCCCGGGGCGTTCGTACGCTCGGCGGCCGAAGGCAACACCACACCGTTGCTCAGCATCGCGCACATCGATTTCATCCGACTGGCCTTGGAAATCCCCGAATCCGATGCCCTGTTTGTAAAGCCCGGCACCGATGTCGAGATCAAGATCAAGGCCCTCGGAGTCGAACCCATCCAGGCCAAGATCACCCGGACGGCGAGGGCCCTGAAGGAAAACACCCGTACCATGCGGGCCGAGGTCAGGCTCGAAAACCCATCGGGCCGCCTGGCGCCGGGCATGTACGCCCAGGTTGAGATTCGACTCGAAACGAAGAAGCAGGCCATGGTGATTCCCGCACGGGCCCTGCGTGTCCGGGACCGGGACATCTCGGTTCTGATTGTGAACGGCGATGTCGCGGAGTCGGTTGCGATCGAGATCGGGTATGACGATGGCATCGTGGTCGAGGTTACGGCCGGCCTGTCGGGCGACGAGCGGATCATTATCTCTTCGAACGGCGCGGTCCTTCCAGGCGCTGCCGTGCGGACCGTGGTGTTGAAGTCCGCCGCGTCATAGTCGTCGAGTTGGCCGCAAGAAACTACTCACCGTCAGGGATGACAGTAGCGGAAGGGCGAATGGATCGCCGCAAAGCGGACGGGACGGGGCTCGCGCCGTGGGCGCGCAGAAACGGCATTGGGAGCGATCCATGAATCGGACACTTACCACAGCGCAGCGCGGAGTCGTGCGTCACGGCAAAAAGGGCCCTGCTGTTGCCACGCGGCGCAACCGGTCGGGGTTGTTTGGGCGTGCCCAACGAATCGCCGGCCGCATCGCATTAGCGGTCGCATTCACGCATGTCGGAGGTTGCGCCGAGCCGACGACACAGCCTGCGGAGCGTCCCGACGTTTCACCGATCGGGCGCGTCTCCGAGGCGGACTCACTCTTGCTGGATGCGTCCAACGTACTTCCGATGTACCGCGAATTGGTCGCGATCGACCTGCCCGCGATCGTGCGACTTGCGTCCGCCGACAATATCGAAATACGATTGTCAAAATATCAGGTGCAGCAGTCAAAGGGCCGACTCGAAAGCGTGGTCGGCGGGGTTTTTCCGGCGCTCGTTCCCAACGCCATCTTCGAGCGGCTGGATGGGGGGTTTCGAAACACGGACGGTCGGATTTTCGACGTGGGCATCAATTCGTTTCAGATGGGCATTGCCTTGCAGTGGATCATCAACCCCGGAAGCGTGGTCTATGAGATCATCGCGTCTAAAAAGCGGTTGGCCGCATCGCGTCACCGGGAACGGTCCGTACAAATGGAAGTCCTGCGCACCGCGGCCACGCAGTTCTACGGCCTTGTTCTGACGCAGGCCCGGGTGTCCGCCGCGTATCAGGCCGTCACCGAGGCCGAGGAACTGTTGCGGATCAATCAGCTCCGCGCCCGAACGGGCACCGCCGTACCGGCGGACGAACTGCGGGCCGAGGCCGAACTCGCCGAGCGCCACCAGGACCTTGCGCTCGCGATGAACGCCCTCTACAACGCGTCCTTGGCGCTGACGGAGACGCTTCAGTTGGAAGATCCGACCACGACGCTCATTCCGAAGATGGATTCATTGCCGCCTATCAACCTTGTGCGGGCGGACTATCCGATAGATGAGCTGCTGGCGATCGCGGTGCAGTTTCGCCCCGATTTGGAGGCGCTTCGCGTACTGGCGGAGGCGGCCGGCGCAGACCGAGGGGCCACCTGGTGGGGTGGGTTCGGGCCGCAGTTCGAAGTCGGGTATCGATACGGCGGTATCACGGGCCATGCCAACAATGTAGACAAAGGCACGGGAGTGCCCGGCAACCTGATCATCAATCCGCTTTCGTCGAGCGGAGCGTTTTCGGGCAATCCCGTGGTCAACGGGTTCGTCAAGGAGGGGATAGCGCGCTTGTCGCGACGAGCGGAAGGGGATGGCGACAGGACGTACAAGTTCAGAGACCAGCGGCGTGCCCACGTCGGTGTGGGGGCGAAATGGAGCCTGTCGGCGTTCGGAGATTTGAAGTCCGCCGACGCGGTCGAGCAGCAATCGGTATTGCAGGCCGAGCAGATGTTGTTGCGCGTGAAGACGCAGGTGGTTCGTGCGCAGCAGGCAAGCCGAACAAACCTTTCGCTGATCGCGATGGCCAAGCGACAGATGGACGCCGCCGAAGAGGCCCTCCGCCTGACGCGGGCGAGCCTGCAGGCCGGGGCGATGACAACGTTGGACGTGTTGCATGCCCAGGACGCCGTGGCCCGGGCGCGGCTTCGGCACGCGGAAGCCGTTGTGCGTTACAACCAGGCCGAAGTCGATTTGCTTGCGGCCCTGGGGCTTCTAGACATGTCGTCGCTTCTTGCGGCCGATGGCGAATCGGTCGCACAAACCTAGAATTGCGAGACGTCACCCGACGCGGTGCTATCCCACTTCTCGGGTTTCGAACATCGCCGCGCCGAGGGCAAGGAAGCCGAGCACCCACAGGCCCGCGTAGCCGAAAGCCGAGGCGATATAGCTCATCGGAATCAGGCGGTCTTCGCTCAGCGCATCCACCAGCCAGAACATTTGAAAGTTTGGAACGAGAGGATAAACAATGTCCGCCCAGGTCTTGCCTGCGATTTCGCTGCCGGCTTCGGTGTAGGGAAGAAAGTAGAAATCGGACGTAAGGCCCGCGCCCATGGCAAAAAGGCATGCCAGGAAGGTCACGATCATGCCGAACCGGGTCGAGACGGCCACCGCGATGCTGCTCAGTATGGCCAAGGCCCCGAGGATGAGAATGCCGGCCTTGAAAATCTCTATGCCGGCAAGCTCTGTGCGGCACGACTTGGCCAGGAAGTCCACGTCCTTCTGCCACCGCTCGTCGGAACTCAAATCGAGCAGGTATTGGCGATCATCGTCATTTATAGGACCCTGCCAGGTCTTCCGTACCAAATGCCCGCGATGCCCCTCGACCCTGCCGTATCCTTCCAGTGGTCGAAACTCGATGATCCCCGCGAAATCCACTTCGCCTGCGACCTCTTCAGGCAAGTCGTCCATCGTCTGGGTCACTTCATAGTCTTGCACGTGCCAGTCCCGATCGATGGTGAGCAGGACCAAAGTGCTGAATGTGCCAACCGGCAGGCAGAGCATAATCATGGTGGGCAGGAAGCGCCAGCCGCGAACGTAATTTCCTACAGCCGATATAATTACGATCAGTAGTAGCAAGAAGGGTCCGAAAATAAGAACCGTCATGTCTGATGATTGAGACGAACTTTGCAGGACGCCGTGCCGCATCGCCATGAAGAAAGCGATGCCCGCGATGTAATGGGCCGTCAGTAGTGCGAGCATCACGCCGGCGAACTTTCCCGTCAGAATAGTGAGCCTTTGGACGGGTTTGGCCACGGACGTTAGGAGCGTCTTATCTTCGATTTCAGTATTGAGAACGGCGGAAGCGGCGAAACACGCCAAGAACAAGCCCTGAACCAGCAGCGTAGACAAGCCAACGTCACGCAGCATCTTGTCGTCGTCGTCGAGTGTCCAACCCGTCAGGGACGGGGAGAGGGCCATGCCCCCCATCACGACGAGGACGACGATGCCGTAGAGCGGTTGTCGAACCGTCTGCAAGAACGTATTTTTTGAAACCGCATAGAATTGTCGCATAACTTAGATATTACGGCTCGTCGCAGGCTCGGTTTGTCATTTTCCGGAGTTGATCTTCTCTACGCTGCCGAGAGAAGCCGGTCAAGGCCGGTGCCGCGCCGGGCGGCAAGAACCGCCTTTCCGGTCCGACTTGATCCAAATACGGGATCGGAGTGCCACGAAACCGGCCTCCGCCGGCCTTGGCACCGGGACGGCAAACCATACAATAGCTCGGCTCGGGCCGGCCTGGAACGGCAGCCGGGCTCTCGCCATCGTCAGTACGGGATTTGCAGTCAGAAAACTACGTGCCGATCCGCCGCGGCGGTGCCGTGGAAACCGAACTCGATAGGGTAATCCATGACTGGAACGACGGATCGACGCGGTGAACTGATCGCCATTCTCGGGTTCGTTTTGTGCGTTCTCGCGGCGGGGGCGACGGCGGCGCTGGCCATCTATTGCTACAGCACCGTGGTTTGGGCGCTGGCTTGCATCATCGCGGGCGGCATCGGCATCTGGGGCCTGACCTGGGTCCAGCTCCACCAATTGCGTCTTCTGGCGGAGGAGCAGCTGGAGGTTTCCGAGCTGGAACAGCAACGCCAGCGGAAACTGGGCGGGACCCAGACCATCTTCGACGAAGAAGAACTGGAACAGATGGACAAGTTCGCGATGGGGCGCCGGCTTCGTGCGATCGAACGGTTCCTGGTTCCGCCGCTGGCCCTGGGTGTGGCCCTGCTCCAGCTTGCCGCCGGCATCGCCATCCTGCCCTGGGCATGGACGTTGCCGGTGTTTGAGGCCGCATCCGCCGCCACCGAAGTGCAAAATGTTCCCGTTGCGATCTTCGTGGCAGGCGGCCTGGCTTTTACGTTCTTCATGATGTCGCGATTCGCGATCGACCTGAGCAAGCTACACGATTGGGCCGGGCTTCGGGCAGGCGGCAATTACCTGTTCGGGTGCAGCATGGCGAGCCTTCTGGTCCTGATCGCCATGGTGTGTACGAAGTTCGAATTGTTTTCGATCGAGGACTACTCTACTTGGATTCTCGGCTGTGTACTGGCCGTCCTGGCGTGCGAGTCCATCTCCAATTTTATCCTGGACTTCTATCGGCCCAGGATTTCCGGACAGGTGCAGAGACCGTTTTACGAGAGCCGGTTGCTCGGAATGTTCAGCGAGCCCGGTGGCATCCTTCGGAGCTTTGCAAAGGACATCAACTATCAATTCGGGTTTCAGGTGAGTGAGACCTGGTTTTACAAGTTGATGCGCGGAGCCGTACTGCCGCTGATCGCATTTCAGATTTTCGCGATTCTTTCCTTGACCGTGTTCGTCGTCGTTCCGCCCGGACACCAGGCCGTCATCGAGAGAAACGGCAAACCGTGGCCTCGGACGGCGAAGCCCGGAATCCATCTGACGTGGCCCTGGCCGATCGATCGCGCCACCGTCGTTCCGGTCGACCGCGTGCGTCGAATGGAGATCGGACACGAACAGAACAAGGCCCAGTATCAGGAATCCGGACACGCGATTCTATGGACAAAAAATCACTACGAGATCGAATACAAACTGCTCGTAGCCGACCATAGGGCCACCGAAGACGTCAAGGTGCCGGTCAACCTGCTGAGTGTCAGCATGCCGGTACACTGGCGTGTCAAGCCCGGCGATGACCAGGTGATTCGATTCCACCGGCAGTCGGCCGATCCATCCGATATTATCGAGTCGCTGGCGTATCAGTCTCTGACGCAATACGCGGCCCAGGCGGACATATTGGACTTGTTGGGGGAACGCGGAATCACCGCGGCGGCGGCCTTGAAGCGCAGTTTGCAAGATGCGTGCGATTCGTTGGGTGATGATCACGAGGGTTTGGGCGTCGAGATCGTACATGTCGGCATCGGGGGGATTCATCCGCCTCCGGACGAAGACGTGGCAAAGGCCTATGAAGAGGTGGTCAATGCAGCCGAGAAGAAAGAATCGATGATTCTCGCCGCCCAGGGTGATGCCGCCGAGTTGCGCGTGACCGCCGCCGGAAGCAGGTGGGAAGAGATTCACGACGCCATCGTCGCTGAAGACAAGGCCCGCAAAGACTCGGCCCCCGACGCCGACAGTCATGCCGAATTGGTCGAGGAGCTGTTTCGATCGGTCGCCGGCGGGACGGCCGGAAAACGGGTGAAGGGCGCGGAGCAGCGGGCCTACGATCGCGTGTTCAAGGAGATGGCCGAGGCAGAGCGCTACAGCGTCCGAGTGGCGGCGTACGAGTCGGCGCCCACAACCTACGAACGGCGAATCCGTTTGCGGATGCTTGAAGAGTTGCTGGACGGCCTACGCAAGTACATCATCGCCGTCGACCAACCGGACAAGGTTCTCATTGAAATCGACACCAAGACCCGGCAGGGCCTGGACGTGCTTTCCGCAGGCGAAGGTGTCGAGCCATGACGACCATCGAGTACAGTTAGAGGACGACCGACATGCGAAAGAATCCGCTTCTTGGGGCCGCCGTCATCCTGGGTGTGATCATCCTTCTCATGATGTGCGCCTTTCAGGTTCGATTTACCGAGACCGTGGTCTTGACTCGGTTTTCCAAGGTGAAAGATGTATTTACGCCCGACATGGCCGGGCTCAAGTGGAAGTGGCCGTGGCCGATCGACGAAGTTCATCGCTTCGACGCTCGATTGCGCACCTTCGAGACGGACTTTCGGCAGCAGGGCACGCGCGACCAGCGGACCATCGTGTTGACGGCCTATGCCAATTGGAGAATCGCCGACGCCGAACGATTTCTCAACCGCGTGGGACCGAACGAGTCCGCCGGCGAGGAGAAGATTCGAGATCGACTCGAAAGCATTGTCTCGGTCGTTCTTCGATCGCACGACCTAAGGGACTTGGTCAACACCGATGTGGACGGTATGAAGCTGGCGGTCATCGAACAGGAGTTCCTGGACGGCATACCCCCGCGCAACGGCGTGCCCGGAATCGACGGCATCAGAAAGGCCGTGCGCGAGGAATACGGGATCGACATTAACACCATTGGAATCAAACGACTCGGTCTTCCCGAACTTGTGACCCGCGAAGTCTTCGCCCGGATGAAGGAAGATCGGCAGAAGACCATCAAGGAACTCACCGCCCAGGGCTCGGCCCGGGCGGAGCAGATCATGGCGGATGCCAAAGAGAAGACCGGCAGGATTCTCACGCGGGCCGATACATTCGCCGAGACGATCAAGGCCCAAGGCGACGCGGAGGCCGCCAAATATTACAAGATATTCGAAGAGCACCGCGAATTGAGCGATTTCCTGAAGAGTTGGCAAAGCCTGTACAGAATTCTACAGACCGGGCAAACGACGATCGTGCTCAACGCATGGGAAATCGAGCCGCTGCAACTGTTGTTGCGGAGACGGGCTCGTGACGGGACTGAAACGCCCGTGACCGTTTCCGGCGATGACGAGGATACGAAGTCCGCCGGTGTACGGGCCGGGGTCGAGGCTTCCGAGCGCGTCAGGACCGATTAGCGAGAATCTCGATGGCGAACGTAAATCCATCTCACGAACACACGGGGACCGAGCCGATCGGTCCGGGCAATGCCGACGCCCTCGACGCCGCGAATC